>DATKAB010000190.1 GCA_035498555.1 Candidatus Sulfotelmatobacter sp. | reverse complement strand
CGACGCCGCGGCGGCGCTGCGGCTGATCCCGCCCGGCACCGGCGTCTGGCACGATGAAACCGAGACCATCGCGCGTCCGACCGGCGTGTTCGACACGCTGAGAGTGGCGGCGGATTCGTTCGGCACCTTCGATCGCGGAACATGGTGGAACCACCGGCTCGCCGAGCTGGTGGAGGTGAGCGCGACGCTCGCGTTGCCCGATTCGTTCACCGATTCGGCCCGGGTCTGGCCACGCGTCGGCGGCACCATGGCGCTGCGTGGTGACTTCCACCTCGACCACTACGCGCCGTGGGCCGAGGTCGCCACGCGTCTCGGGCGAACGGTGACCCTGCGCGGCTACCTCTATCACGTGCCCGACCCGCCCGACTCGCTCGACGGCTGGCTGCCGCTGCCGCCCGATGAGGCGCGCATCGGGTTCACGGTGCTGGGTCCAGGGCGCGCGCCGGCGACGCTCGGCCTTGCCCCCTCCACGGGCTCGGAACCCCGGTTGCACGCCTCGCCCAATCCGGCGCGGGCCCGGGCGATGCTCATCGGCAGGCCCGGCGCGCGATTCCGAATTCTCGACCTCGCGGGGCGCACCGTGCTCGATGGCGCGATTGGCCCGCGGGGCGCGTTCGCCTGGAACCTCCGCGACCGAGTGGGCCGGCGGATCCCCGCCGGGCTCTACTTCCTCCGCCCGCTCGACACGCCCGAGTCTCGTGCCAGCCGGCTCGTCGTCCTCGAGTGATGCACCCTCGAATCGGCCTGACTCGTCAACGAATCGTCACGACGCGGGCCTCGTCCGTCGCGCAACGCGCCGCGCGCGGCGCTTCGATTGTCCGCCCAAAAGCGCGCGTGCTAGGCTTTCCGCCTCTTTGCACCGCGCGCGTCCGATCGCGGGCGCGCCCACGATTCCCGAGCCCGACGAGGCCTCCGTGACGCCCGAAACTGCCGCTTCCGACCTGCAGGCCGTCGATGCGCTCAAGAACGCCCGCGAGAAGATTCTCACCGAGCTGCGCAAGGTGATCGTCGGCCAGGACGACGTCGTCGATCAGCTCCTGACCGCGCTCTTCGCCAACGGCCACGTGCTGCTGGTCGGGGTGCCCGGGCTGGCCAAGACGCTACTCATCTCGAGCCTGGCGCGTGTGCTCGACCTCAAGTTCAGCCGCATCCAGTTCACGCCCGATCTGATGCCGAGCGACATCACCGGCACCGACGTGCTCGAGCAGGATCAGCCCACCGGCCGCCGCCATGTTCGTTTCATCCGCGGCCCGGTGTTCGCCAACATCGTGCTGGCCGACGAGATCAACCGCACACCGCCCAAGACCCAGGCGGCGCTGCTCCAGGCGATGCAGGAGAAGGAAGTCACGGCTGGCGGCGAGACCTACAAGCTCGAGCTTCCCTTCTTCGTGCTCGCCACCCAGAATCCGATCGAGCTCGAAGGCACCTACCCGCTCCCCGAGGCGCAACTCGACCGGTTCATGTTCCACGTGCACGTGAACTACCCGAAGCAGGACGAGGAAGAGAAGATCGTGGCGCTGACCACCTCGGCCTACCAGGCCTCGATCGATCGGGTGCTGGGCGCGGCGCAGATCCTCGAGCTGCAGAGGCTGGTGCGCCGTGTCCCGGCCGCCGACCACGTGGTGAGCTACGCGGTGCGCCTCGCACGCGCGACGCGTTCGGGCAGCGTGGGCGGCGAAGGCGCGCCGGCCGCCAACGGCGCGCCCGACTTCGTGCGGCAGTGGGTGTCGTGGGGCGCGGGCCCACGCGCCTCGCAGTACCTGGTGCTGGGCGCCAAGACGCGCGCGGTGTTGCGCGGGCGATTTGCGCCCGGCATCGAGGACGTGCAGGCAGTGGCGCCGGCGGTGCTGCGCCACCGCATCGTCACCAACTTCACCGCCGAGGCCGAGGGCATCAAACCCGACCGCATCATCGCCGATCTGCTGAAAAGCGTGCCGGTCGAGTAGCGACGCGCTTCGGCTTCCCACTCCGAGGATTCGCCATGGCCGAAACGTCGCTCCGTCCCGCCCACGAGTGGCATCGCCAGATCGGCCTGTACGCCGCCACCGCGATCACGGTCGGCAACATCATCGGCTCGGGCATCTTCCGCTCGCCGCACTCGGTGGCGCAGGAGCTGCCCGGCTTCACGCCGGTGATCATGGCCTGGGTCGTGGGCGGCCTGCTTTCGATCTGCGGCTCGCTGGTCCTGACCGAGCTGGCGGTGCGGCATCCGAAAACCGGCGGGCTCTACGTGTTTATCCGCGAGGGCTTCGGCGACGCGTGGGGGTTCGTCTTCGGGTGGGCGAACCTGTGGGTGATCAAGCCGACCGTGATCGCCTCGATCACCAGCGTGTTCGCGCTTTACTTCTGCCAGGTCATGGGCTGGGGCCATTCGGCCGAGTTCACGGTCGGCTGCGCCAGCATCGTGCTGCTCACCTTCATCAACTGGCTCGGAGTCAAAGAGGGCGCGGGAACGCAGTCGTTGTTCACCACCGCCAAGGTGATCGGCATCCTCGCGCTGTGCGTGGCGGCGTTCGCGCTTCCCACGACGCACGCGCCGACTCCGGTCGAGCATGCGATGGCGGCGGGGAACGCCGGGCATCCGCTGCTGCTGGCCTTCGCGCTGTCCATGATCACCATCCTGTTCGCCTACGATGGCTGGACCGACTCGACGTACGTGGCCGGCGAGGTGCTCGATCCGCAGCGCAACATGCCGATCGCGATCCTCGGCGGCACCTGGCTGGTGATCGCGGTCTACGTGCTCACCAACTTCGCCTACTATCACGTGCTCGGCGCCAACGAGGTGGCGAGCTACGAGGCGGTCGGCTCCGAGACCATCTCGCGACTCCTGGGCGGATGGGGCATGAAGGCGCTGGCGGTGCTGGTGGCGATCTCGACCTTCGGCACCACCAACGGCGCGATCCTGACCGGCCCGCGGGTCACGCAGGCGGCGGCCGCCGACGGCCTGCTCTGGAAGCCGCTGGCCGCGCTGGATCGGCGCCGCGAGACGCCGTCCACCGCGCTCTGGATCCAGGCGGTGCTGTCGTGCCTGTGGCTCAAGGCCGCGAGCGGCTTCGACGACGTGTCGGGCTGGTTCGTCACCACCTCGTGGGCGTTCTACGCGGTGACCACCGCGACCATCTTCGTCCAGCGCCGCAAGGTGGCGCGCGGAGAACAGGAGCCGGCCTCGTATCGCACGCCGCTCTATCCGCTCACGCCACTGATGTTCCTGCTGGTGACCGCGATCATCATCTGGAGCGACTTCACCAACAGCGGCTCGATCCCGCACACGCCGATTCCGCGCGCCATGGCCGGCGTGCTGATCGCCTTGACCGGCTTCCCGGTCTACTGGCTGTGGCGTGGACGCCGGGGCGCGTGAGGCATTCATGAACGCCACCGCCCCCTACTACGCCGATCCCGAGCTCTACGATGCGATTTACGCCGACATGGTCGCCGACGTCCCGATCCACGTCGGCGATGCGAAGTCGGCGGGCGGGCCGGTGCTGGAGATCGCCTGCGGAGACGGCCGCGTGCTGATCCCGATGCTCGAAGCCGGCGTCGACGCCGAGGGGCTCGATCTGAGCGACGATATGCTGGCGGCGCTGCGGCGGCGGCTCGCTGAGCGCCGCCTCGCGGCGCGGCTTCATCGCGCCGACATGCGCGACTTCGCGCTCGATCGCCGTTTTGCGCTGGTCACCATTCCGTTCAGCGCCTTTCTGCACAACCTCACCCAGAATGACCAGATCGCGACGCTCACCCGCTGCCGCGAGCATCTGCTCCCCGGCGGGCGGCTGCACCTCAGCGCCTTCCATCCCGACCCGAAGCTGATGGCCGGTTTCGACGGCACGTCTCACCTGGTGAAGGAGATCCCGAATCGGCTCGCCCCGGGAACTCTTCGGGTGATCGACGCGGTGACGCTCGATCCCGTCGAACAGCGACAGCACGTCGAGCGGCGGGTCGAGTTCGTCGCGCCGTCGGGCGAGGTGGTCGGAGCGCGCGAGCTGCGCTTCGATCTGCGCTACGTCTACAAGCCCGAGATGGAGCTGCTGCTGCGCGCCGCCGGGTTCACGCGCTGGGAGGCGCTGCCGATGCCCCGGATCGGCGAGTCCGGGCCGCCGCCCGATCGACCGATTCGCGAAGGCGACTCCCTCCTGTGGCACGCATGGGTGGACTGATCGTGAGCGAAGAGCGCGTCGATTCTCCCTACGATCAGCCCGAGCTCTACGACCGGATGCTCGACGACCTCGACTTCGATCAGGCGTTCTGGCTGCGCGTGGCGCGCGAGGGCGAGGCGGCTGGTCGCGGGCCGGGCGCGCTGCTCGACGTCGGCTGCGGCACCGGGCGCGTGCTGCTGCGGCTGCTGGACGCCGGCATCGACGCCGACGGCCTCGACGCCTCGGCGCCGATGCTGGCGCGTGCGCGCGAGCGCGCGGCGGCGCGCGGCTTCCATCCGCGCCTCGAGCTCGCCGACATGCGCGACTTCACCATGCCGCGCCGCTACGCGCGCGTCATCTGTGCCTTCAACGCCTTCGCCCACTGTGAGACGGTCGACGACCAGCTCCGCGCGCTGGCCTGCATGCGCCGGCACCTGGCTCCGGGCGGCGCGGCGGTGGTGTTCATGAGCTTTCCCGCGCCCCGGTACTGGAGCGAACCCGACGGCGAGCCGGTGCTCGAGCGCGAGATCACGATTCCCGGCAGCGACCATCGCCTGCAGATGTGGGACACACGCTTCAAGGACCCGGTGCTGCAGCTCCAGCGCTCGCGCATGGAGATCCGCGAGCTGGACGCCACCGGCGCGCAGATCGCCACGCATCGCGCCGAGGCCAATCAGCGCTGGGTCTATCGCTGGGAGATGGAGCTGCTGCTGCGCACCGCCGGTTTTCCGCGCTGGGAAATCCAGGGTGGCTTCGAGGGCGGTCCCCTCGAGCGCCCCGATCAGCCGATGATCGCCTGGGGATACGCGGAATGACCACCGCCGGCGGACCTCAGGTCTATCTCGACCCGGCGGTGGTGGCGCGGCTCGGCCACCTCGACGTGCGCGCGCGGCTGGTGGTGGAGGGCTTCATCGCCGGCATGCACCGTTCGCCGTTTCACGGCTTCAGTGTCGAGTTCGCCGAGCATCGCCCGTACATGCCGGGCGACCCGCTCAAGAACCTCGACTGGAAGGTGTGGGCGCGCACCGATCGCCTGCTGGTCAAGCAATACACCGAGGAAACCAACCTGCGCTGCCACCTGCTGCTGGATCTGTCGGGCTCGATGGGCTTCCGATCGGCCCGCGCGGTAATGAGCAAGCTCGACTACGCGCGCTCGCTGGCGGCGGCGCTCGCCTATCTCATGCTCCAGCAGCAGGACGCGGTCGGCGTGCTCACCTTCGCCGAGCATCCGCGCCAGTTCGTGCCGGCGCGGGCGGTGCGCTCGCATCTCGACGTGCTGCTCAAGACCCTGGGCGCCGGCGAGCCCGAGGGCCGCACGCGCCTCGGTCCCGCGCTCCACGAGCTGGCCGAGCGCATCAAGCGCCGCGGCCTGATCGTGCTGTTGTCGGACCTGCTCGACAAACCCGAAGACGTGCTGTTCGGCTTGCAGCACTTCCGCCACCGCCAGCACGAGGTCGTGGTGTTCCACATCCTCGATCCCGACGAATCGGAGTTTCCCTACACCGATACCTCGACGTTCGTGGACATGGAAAGCGGCGCGCGGCTCACCACCGAGCCGTGGGAGATCGCGCGGCGCTACCGCGAGAAGCTGGCGGCCTGGCAGGAGCACTATCGCCGCAGCTGCCGCGAACACCTGATCGACTACGTGCCGCTCGACACGCGCACGCCTTTCGATCGCGCGCTGCTCGCCTACCTCGAGAAACGCTCGCGGCTGATGTGATGAATTTCCTCAACCCGCTCTTCCTGTTCGGGCTGGCGGCAGCCTCGATCCCGATCATCATTCACCTGTTCACGCGGCGCCGCCCGCGCGAGGTGAAGTTCCCGTCGCTGGAATTCCTCACCGAGGTGAACCAGAGCGAGATCCGGCGCCTGCGCCTCCGTCAGTGGCTGCTCCTGCTGCTGCGGGCGCTGGCGGTGGCGGCGCTGGCGCTGGCCATGGCGCGCCCGGCGCTGCGGGGCTCGTCGGGCGGCGGGCGCGCCGCCACCACCGTGGTGGCGCTGCTGGATCGCAGCGGCAGCATGACCGCAGACGGATTGCACGGCCCGGTGTTCCTCGACGCGCGCCGCGCCGTCGAGGACCTCTTCACCACGCTCGGCCCTGCCGACGAGCTGCTGCTGGTGCCCTACGACGACCAGGTGAGGCCGGTGACTCCGCGGCCGAGCTCGGACCTGCCGCGCCTGCGCGCGGCGCTCCAGGGGCTCGAGCCCTCGGCGCGCACCACGGACCACGACCTGGCGCTCGCGTTCGCGGCGCGCGCGCTCTCCGAAAGCCACGCGCTCAACCGCGAGCTGTTCTGGATCTCGGACTTCCAGCGCGCCGGATTCCACGCGGGCGCCGACCGCGAGGGCGCCGGCTCCTCGCCGCTTCCGGCCGGCGCCTGGAACAACGTACGCACCTATCTATTGCCCACCCCTCCGGTGAGCCGGGCCAACGCCGCGCTGCTCGACGCCTCGCTCGCTCCGGCCGAGAACGGCGCCGCGCTCAGCGTCACCGGCGCGAGCTACGGCGCGAGCGCCGGCGATCGCGCGGTGCAGGTGACGGCGGGCGGCGCCGAGATCGGCCGCGGCTTCCTCAACCTGCCGAGCCGCGGGCAGGCCGCGACGCTGCTGCCGCTCTCCGCCGCGCCCGAGACCGGCGGCGTGGCGCACATTCCCGACGACGCGCTGGCGCTCGACAACGTCCGTTACTTCGCCGCCGGACGCGCGGGAACGCTGCGCGTGCTGCTCCGAGAAGACGGACCGCCATCGCCGCTCGCGCTCGCTCTGGCGGCCGGCTCGCCGGCCTCGGGGCTCGCGGTCGAGCGCGTGGATGCGGCGCATCTCGCCGAGCGCCTCGCCGAGGCCGACGTCCTGGTGCTCTCGGGTCTCGAGCGGCTGGGTCCGGCCGAGCTGCAGGCGGTGCTCGACTACGCCCGTGCCGGCGGGCCGTTGTTCGTGGCGCTCGACGAGCGCTCCGACGCCGAGTTCTGGAACGGCTCGCTGCTGCGCGAGCTGGGCGCCGGAACCCTCGGGCCGGTGGCCGAGGCGCCCGAGGGCTCGGCCTGGCGGCTGTCGCGCGTGGTGCCGGTGCATCCGGTGCTCGCCGGATTCCCGGCGCGGCCGGGCGAGCCGCTCTCGAGCGCACGATTCCAGCGGGTGCGCGCCTTCACGCCCGGCAGCCGCGGGCGGGCGTTGCTCGAGTACGACGCCGCCCACGCCGCCCTGGTCGAGACGCCGCACGCGTTGTTCCTGATCGCCTCACTGTCGCCCGACGCCTCCGACTTCGCGGTGAGCGGTGCGTTCCTGCCGCTCGTGCACCAGATCGTGAAAGTGGTGGCGCGCGGCTCGGCGGCCGCGTCGTACGCGCCCGGAGACCGCTACGGGGCGCCCGCCAGCACCGGCGCCTGGCGCATCGAGGATTCGAACGGCAACGAGCTGGCTTCCGAGCTGCGCGCCGACCGCGGCACGACGCGGCTCCAGTCGGCGCCCATCGAAGCCCCCGGGCTCTACCGCGTGTTGCAGAACGGCCGGCTGCGCTCCTCGTTCGCGGTCAACGTCGATGCGGGCGAGTCGGACCTCGAGCCGCTGCCCGAACCGGAGCTGCTCGGCCGATTCCCCGCCGGGCGCGCGTCGGTGCTCCATCCCGGCGCCGATCTCGCCCGGCGCGTGCGCGAGGCGCGCTACGGTCGCGAGCTGTGGAGCTGGTTCGTGACCCTCGCGCTGCTGTTGCTGGTGGCCGAGACCCTCCTCGGCCGTTGGGGGCTGGGAACGCCCGCCAGGCCCGCCGACTCGCGCGCCGCCTGAACGCCGAACTCCGAACGCGTCAGAAGATCGAGAACTTGAAGTTCAGCGCCAGCGTCTCCTTGAACTGGCCGGACTTGCGGATGTTCTTGCTCACTTCCGGAGATAGAACGTCGAGATTCTGGGACGGGTTGACGTTGGCGGCATTGTCGAACTTGTCGTAGACCCATTGCACGAACAGATTCACCCCCAGGTACCTGGTGATGTGGGTGGTGAAGGTGTTCTGGAAATTGACGTCGGGCGCCTTCCAGAAATCGGCCACGTTCTCGGCATGGGGATCGGCGGGCTGAGTGGCGTCGCCGGTGCGCAGCTTCGCCACGTAGTCGTTGAGCGCGGTGGCCTGCGAATAGATCAGCGCCTGGAAGATCAGCAGCTCGCCCTTGTAGACCACCTTGCTCCCGAATAGCGGCTGCGTGACGTTGGTCTGCCATTCGAGACCGCCGTCGCTGCTGGTGAAGTGCTCGGTGGCGAGGGTGACGGCGTTGATGCTGCGGCCGATGGTCTGACGGGCGCCGACGCCGAGCCGCGACACCGCCTCGCGGTCGGCGGTCTTCACGAACACGCGGATCATGCCCGCCGACTCCTTGAGCTTGACCGGATTGAAATCGAGGATCGCGACCGGTGCGTAGCTCTCGTCGCGGAACTGCGAATCGAGACGCAGCCCGGCGTAGGGCTCGGCCCACGAGCCGGTGGTGAAGCGACCGGTGGACTCGAACAGGATGCGGTCGGTGGTCTTGTCGGGCGTCTGCCACACCCGTTTGGTCGAATTCGCCTGCTGCACCTGCTGCGCGGTCTGGCCGTAGGCCAGCTCCAGCCGATTCTGGAGGTTGAAGCGCGGGCCGAACTGCTTCTCGGCGGTGCTGTTCAGATTGGCGACCCACACGAACGAACCGTTGTCGCCACCCGCCCAGTTGTCGCTGAACGAGCCTTGCGTCACGTCGAGGCTGAGGACACCGGTGCGCTTCCAGCGCTGGACCGCGGTGGTGCTGTCGGCGCTCTGGGCGAGTGCCGGGGCGGTGGCGAACGGAAGCAGCGAAAGGCAAAGCGCGATCGCGAGTCTCATGGCGAGTCTCCTGGGGTGGCGACGGGTGGGGTGGGGAAAGAAAGCCGCGCCGCTCGTGAGAACGGCGCGGCCTGATCCTGGTGGCGAGCGGCTAGACCGTGCTCGCGCAGGCGCGGCACTTGCGGGCGTCTGCGGGAATCACTTCCTTGCACTCCGGGCACACCTTGGTGGCGGGCCCCGGCGCCGGCTTCTCGCGCAGCAGGGCCTTGGTGATCATGAACACGCAGAAGGCGATGATCACGAAATCCACGACCGAGCCGAGGAAATTGCCATACGACACCGCGGCGCCCACCGAGCCGTCGGCCTTGTGCGTCAGCACCAGCTTGGCCTCGCGCCACTCACCGCCGGGAATCGCGAGGCCGATGATCGGCATGAGGATGTCGGCCACCAGCGAGCTGACCACCTTGCCGACCGCGCCGCCGATGATGACGCCCACCGCCAGCGCGAGCGCGTTGGTCTTCAGCAGGAAGTCCCTGAACTCCTTGATCATCGCGTGGCCTCCCGGCGCTAATGAGTGACTTCGACCCCGCGCGGCAGCACCTCGGGGTTCGTGACCTTGAGCACCACGCGACGGTTGCGCAGCAGTTCTTCTTCGTTGCGTTCCCGGGTCTCGGGCTGGGTTTCGCCGTAACCCCTGGCGGTGTAGTTCTCGGGACGCAGATGGAAGTGATCGAGCAGGTACTGCCGTACCGCCTCGGCGCGCTTCTGACTGAGCTTCATGTTGTAGGCGGCCGGACCGCGCGTGTCGGTGTGGCCCTGCACCTCGACCTTGACGTCGGCGAACTTCTCGAGCACCGATCCCGCCTCGTCGAGCGTGCTCTCCGATTCGGGCAGCAGCTTGTTGCTGCCGGACTCGAAGTACACGTTCTCGAGCCGGATGCTGCCGGTCTCGATCAGATTGCGCTCCATCGGGCTCACCGGCGCGGGCGGCGGCGGCGGCGGCGGCTGCGGCGGTGGTGCTTCCCGCGCAGGCGTCGGGGCGGAGCGCGCCGACATCCTGGTGCGCTCGATTTCGGCACAGCCATCCTTGTCCACCTTGAGGCCGGCCGGCGTGTTCGGGCACTGGTCGAGCCCGTCGCAGACGCCATCGCCATCGCCGTCGAGCGAGCACCCCCACTGGTCCACCGAGCAGCCGTGCGGCGTGTTCGGACATTTGTCGACGCGATCGAACACGCCGTCTTCGTCCCAGTCCACGGCCGGCCAGCGGTAGCAGGGGGCCTTGGGATCGACATGGGGGCCGGTGGGCGCGCCTGCGCGCGCGCCGGCGGCGATCACCATGAAAAGTGCGCACAGCACGATGCGCTTCACGAGACACCTCCTGGATAAGAGTGCCCGTCGGATTTCGGGGCAGCGCACCCCGATGCAGAGCGGAAAGCTATAGCCGATTCCGGAGGCTTGCGCACCCACGAGTTTCGAGTCCGCCCGGCGAGCGCTTCGCGGCTCTGGTGGCGGTGGCGCGAAGGGGCTAGTCTGGCGCGTCATGAATCCGTTCCGGACGGGCATTTCCACGCTGCTGCTCGCCGGTGCCCTGCTGTTCGGAAGCGCGCCGGCGAACTCCTGCGGCATGCCGGCCGACGATCCGGATTCGGGCGCCGAGCTGATCGGCAGGCCCGCCCCGTCGTGGAGCTTCACCCGCTGGGTGGGTGCGCCGCTTTCGCTCGAGAAGCTGCGCGGCAAGGTGGTGCTGATGCGCTGGTGGAACGTGGACTGCCACTACTGCGAAGCGACGCTGCCCGAGATCGAAGCGCTGCGCACGCGCTACCAGAAGGATGGCCTGGTGGTGATCGGCGTGTTCCATCCCAAGCCACCGCATCCGGTCAAGGACGCCGACGTGAAGCGCGCGGCGGAGGAGCGTGGCTTCCACGGCCCGCTCGCGATCGACGAACAGTGGACGACGCTGTCACGTTACTGGCTCGCGGGACATCCGGAGCGCAACTGGACCTCGGTTTCCTTCCTGATCGATCGGGAAGGGAAGATCTGCTGGGTGCAGGGCGGGGGCGAATACCATCACAGCACCGACCCGCGCCATGCGCGCTGCGACCTGGTGGCCAGCGATCTCGAAGCGCGCCTCGCCCGGATGTTCGGCAGGAATTCCGCGACCACGGAAACCTCCTCGGTCCACTGACCGCACCACCCGCGTCGGGTTGAGAGCGCGGGTGCCCCCTGCTAGCTTCGCCTGTGTCGCGGGGAACGAGCCGCGATGTATGGAACCGCCGCGGAGAATCCGTGGCGGCTTTTCGTGCTTGGTCCCGACCCAATGACCACGAAACCGCTGGAAACCTATCTCGAAGATCCGCTGGCGGCATCCCTGCTGCGTTACGTCGAGCGGCTGCCCGAGGCGCAGCGCCTGCTCGCGGCGTTGGCGGTCGAGGCGCAGGGCAAGCCTGCGCGCATCGGCATGCGCGGCCTGACCGGCTCGGCGCGCGGCCTGCTGATCTCGTGGCTCCATCATTCGCTGGGCGGCACGCTGGTGCTGGTGGTCCCGCATGGCGAGCCGTTCGAGGAATGGCGCGACGACCTCGAGTACTTCCGCGGTCCGGGCGCGGTGCTCGCTTTTCCCGAACCCGACGTGCTGCCCTACGACGCCGCCTCTCCCCATCCCGCGCTCACCGCGCAACGACTCGAAACGCTGGCGCGGCTCGCCGGCGGCGAGCGTGGCATCGTGCTCGCGACCGCGCGCGGTGTGCTGCAGAAGATCCCGGCGTCCGAGCGGCTGCGCCGCGCGGTGGTGCGCCTCAGGGTCGGCGCCGAGATCGATCCGCTCGCGCTCGCCGAGCGCCTGGTGCTGCTCGGCTACGAACGACTGCCCGAGGTCGAGGCGATGGGCCAGTTCGCACGGCGCGGCGGCATCTTCGACGTCTACGCCGCGGGCAGCGCCGATCCGCTGCGGGTCGAGTTCGACGGCGACACGATCGCCTCGATCCGACGCTTCGATTCCGGCACGCAGCGCTCGCTCGAACAGCTCGGCGAGGCCACGGTGCTGCCGCGCTTCGAGATGGCGCTGTCGCCGGAAGAAGCCGCGGCCGCGACCGAGCGGCTGCGCGCCGCCGGCGACGAGCTGGCTCGGCGACCCGGCGCCGGGATCGAGCGCGAGCCGGCGCCGATGCCGACCTCGCTGTTCCACGAAGGGATCGAGCGCTTCTACGGACATTACGACTCTGCCCCCGGCAGCCTCGCCGACTACCTGCCGGCCGATGCGTGGGTGGTGCTCGACGATCCCGGCAAGCTCGATCAGCGGCTCGACGAGCTGGAGCGCCTGATCCACCGCGGCTACGAGGAGGCGCGGGCGCACTACCCGCTGGTCTCGCCCCCGCAGGACCTGTTCCTGCGCGCCGATCGGCTCGGCGCCCTGGCCGGCGCCCATCGCGGCGCCGACCTGCTCGGCGCGGTCGTCGAGCGCGGCGAGGCCGAGCGCTATGCCGAAACCCTGGTCGCGGATTGCCGCCCCGCCGAGCCGATGCAGCGATCGCTCGAACGCTTGAAGGGCCACGTCGCCGAGCTCGGCGCCAACGACATCCATCCGGTCATCCTGTGTGACAACCCCGGCCAGCGCGACCGGCTGTTCGAGTTGCTCGGCGACACCGGCGCCACGCTCGGCGTCGGTGGCGTCACCGCCGGATTCACCCTGCCCCAGGCCGGGCTCGCGGTGCTCACCGACCACGAGGTGTTCGCGCGCTACCGGCGACGCCGCCGGAAGCTGCGACGCGTCGGCGGACTCTCGCTGGCCGAGCTGTCGGCGCTCAAGGTCGGCGATTACGTGGTGCACGAGGACCATGGGGTCGGCGTCTATCGCGGGCTCAAGCGCCTGACGCTCAACGGGCAGGAGACCGACTGCGTCGAGATCGCCTACGCCGAAAAGGATCGCCTGTTCGTGCCGGTTCAGCAGCTCGCGCTGGTGTCGCGCTACGCCGCCGGAGAAGGCGCGCGACCGGCGGTGCATCGGCTGGGGTCGGGCGCCTGGGCGAAGACCAAGGCGCGGGCGAAACGCGCCATCCAGGACATGGCCGAGAACCTGATCAAGACGTACGCCGCGCGCAAGGCGCTGCCCGGCCATCGCTTCAAGTCGGACACGGTGTGGCAGCGCGAGCTCGAAGCCTCGTTCCCCTACGACGAAACCCCCGATCAACTCAAGGCGATCGAAGAAGTGAAGGCCGACATGGAGCGCGGCTCGCCGATGGACCGCCTGATCTGCGGCGACGTGGGCTACGGCAAGACCGAGGTCGCGATCCGCGCCGCGTTCAAGGCGGTGCAGGACGGGAAACAGGTGGCGGTGCTGGTGCCGACCACCATTCTCGCCCAGCAGCACCTGCTCACCTTCCGCGAGCGCATGGCGGACTTCCCGATCCGGGTCGAGGTGCTGTCGCGCTTCCGCACCGCGAAGGAGCAGAAGGAGACGCTGGCCGCGCTCTCCCGCGGCGAGGTCGACATCCTGATCGGCACCCATCGCATGCTGTCGAAGGATGTCCACTACCACGCGCTCGGCCTGGTGGTGATCGACGAGGAGCATCGCTTCGGCGTGGCGCAGAAAGAGAAGCTCCGCCAGCTGGTGCGGCAGGTGGATGCGCTGGCGATGACCGCCACGCCGATTCCGCGCACGCTCAATCTGAGCCTGGCGGGCGCGCGCGACATGTCGGTGATCGAGACGCCGCCGCGCGATCGACTGCCGGTGCACACCGAGATCCTCGAAGTCGACGAGGAGGTGATCACCGACGCGATCCTTCGCGAGGTGGATCGCGGCGGGCAGGTGTTCTTCGTCCACAACCGAGTCGAAACCATTCAGGCCACCGCGCTGCGCGTGCAGAAGCTGGTGCCGATGGTGCGGGTGGCGGTGGCCCACGGCCAGATGGCCGAGCGCGAGCTGGAGCGCGTGATGCTCGACTTCCTCGAGAGGAAGAGCGACGTGCTGGTCTCGACCATGATCATCGAGTCGGGCATCGACATGCCGACCGTCAACACCCTGATCGTCGACCGCGCCGACACCCTCGGGCTGGCCCAGCTCTACCAGCTGCGCGGGCGCGTCGGGCGCTCGTCGCACCGCGCCTACGCCTATCTGCTGGTGCCGTCACGGCGCGTGCTCACCGAGGACGCCGAAAAGCGCCTGCGCGTGATCGAGGAGTTCGACGAGCTGGGGGTGGGTTTCAAGGTGGCGCTCAAGGACCTCGAGATCCGTGGCGCCGGCAACCTGCTCGGGCCCGAGCAGAGCGGTTTCATCGTCGGGCTCGGCTTCGATCTGTACGTGAAGCTGCTCGAAGAGGCGGTTGCCTCGCTCAAGGGCGAGGCCGCCGAGGTCGCGCCCGAGCCGCGGCTGCTCACCGACTGGAGCGCCTACCTGCCCGACGACTACGTACCCGACGAGCACGAGAAGCTGAACCTCTATCGCCGGCTGGCCGAAACTCGCGAGCTGGGATCACTCGACGATCTGACGCTCGAGCTGATGGATCGCTTCGGTGCTCTTCCCTCGCCGGCGGTGGCGCTGGTCGAGCTGCGCCGGCTGCGCATCCTCGGCGCGGGGGCTTGGGTCGAGGGTCTGCGCGTCATGCACGACGTGGTCGAGATCGCGCTCCGGCGGCCGCTCACGCCCGCCGAGATCCGCACGGTGGTCGGCATGCTCCGCTTCCAGGTCGAGTTCTTCAGCGGTCGCGAATTCGGACTGCGCCTGCGCGGCGAGGACCTGGTGCTGCTGAATCGCTCGCGCGAGACGCTCGAGGCGCTGGCGTTCGCGATGACGCCGGCGGTTGCGGCGCATCCCGCGCCCCACTAGGCTGTGGCGGATGCGAATCGCCCTGATCGGCCTGTTCGCCGCCGCGCTGCTCTCCGGCTGCGCGAAGGATGGCGGCCTGCTCGCCCGCGTCGGTGGACGCGAGATCTCGGTCAACGATTTTCTGGCCGCCGCGCGCTCGGCGCAGGACCAGTACCCGGGCCCACCGGATTCCGCCAAGGCGATGCTGCTCGACGACCTGATCCATCGCCAGCTCATGCTGCGCCACGCCGAGGATCTCGGCTGGTATCGCGACACGCTGATCAGCCACTTCCGCGGCGTGAAGGAAAAGGAGCTGTTGAGCGAGGCGCTCCACCGTCAGATCGCGCCGCGCAACATCCCGGTGAGCGACGCCGAGGTCGAGCAGCTCTACGCCTGGCGCGACAGCTCGGCGCGCATGCAGGCGATCTACTGTTTCACTCGCGCGCTCGCTCAGGGGGCGTTCGACGAGGTCCAGCGCACCGGTGACTTCGCCGCCGTCGCCAACAAGTTCAATCCCACCGGCCTGCTGCCGCCCGGAGGCGATCTCGGGGATCAGAGCTCGGGCAACCTGGTCGAGCCGCTCGACCAGCTGCTGCGCACCGCCCCGATCGGCAAGCTGATCGGGCCGCTCGAGGTCCCCGGTCAGGGATGGTTCGTGGTGCGCGTGACCCGGCGCTCGAAGCGCCCGCAGGTTCCGATCGACGCGCAGCGCCCGCTGCTCGCCGAGATGATCCGGCAGCGGAAGCAGCGCACGGTGCTGATTCAGAATCAGCAGAAGATGCGCGCGCAGTACCAGCTCCGGCTGGTGCCGGGCGGGAGCCAGGCGCTGTTCGCGCACATGGCGGGCGGGCCCAACACGCCGGCGCAATTGCCGCCGCAGCTGGGCGCGCAGCCGCTGGCGCGCTGGCACACACCCGAGGGCGACCGGGTCTTCACGCTGCAGGACGCGATCCGTGCGCTCCTCACCGGCGAGGGCGAGCGGCCCAATCCCAACGTGCTGCCCTCGATCGAGGAGTGGATCCTGCTCCAGTGCTCGAACCAGATCGAGGCGACCGAAGCGCGCCGCCGGATGATCGCCGAGGATCCCGAGTGGAACCGCGAGCTCGATCAGGCGGTCAACGGCTACGTGCTCGACGCCTACTATCAGGAGGAGGTGGCGGCCAGGGCCACGCAGGAGCCGGACGACGCGCGCCTGGCCTACGAACGCAACCGCCAGCGCTACGACCGGCTCGAATCGGCGAAGCTGCTGGTGGTGACCTTCCCGGATTCGGCGGGCGCGGCGCGTTTCACCACTCACGCCGCGCACGCCGGAGATCTGCGCAAGGCGGCGGCGATGGCGCCCGGGTCACCGCCGGTGGAAGAGCTGGACGTGACCTTCTCGCCGCCCAGCATGGAATGGGCTCAGTACCGGAACACCCTGCTGCAGATGCAGCCGGGCAACGGCTACGGGCCCTTCAGGCTCCGCACCGGCGAGTGGCGCATCTTCCAGCTCGAGTCCAAGGTGCAGATCCAGCCGGATCTCGCGAATCTCGAGCCGGAGCAGCGCAACTTGCTCCAGCAGCAGACGCTGGAAGTGGCGCGCGAGCGCCGGTTGAGCGAAGTGATCCGGCAGCTGCAGACCAGCTTCCCGACCGAGGTTCACCGCGAGAAGCTGAAGCGGTTGCCCTGGCCGGTGCCGCCGCTGGCCGGGAGCTAGGCTACTTCAGCCTCCGCCGTACCTCGGCGGCGCGGCGCTCGCTGGCCTCCACGCGCGATCCGTCCTTGAGCTTCAGCACCAGTACGCCGTCCTCGCCGCCGTACGACTCGATCGCGTTCATGTTGACCAGCGCCCCGCGATGGACGCGCACGAACGTGCCCTCGGGCAGCCGCTGCTCCAGCTCCTGGAGCGTGTAGTCCACCAGGTACTCGCGGCCTTCGGCCCGCGCCAGCACCAGCCGGTCGCGCGAGAAGACCAGCGGCACGTGCTCGAGATCGAGCAGGCGCACCTCGCGGCGATGCCGTACCGGCAGGCGGCGCAGCGGCGGAAACTGGCGCTCCAGCTCGGGTGTCTCGAGCGCCTCGCGCAGCTCCTTGCCGCGTGACGCGGGCCGCCCGGTGCGGATCTCGCTCACCACGCGGCGGACGGTGTCGGCCAGCCGCTCGCGCTTCACCGGTTTCAGCACGTAGTCGAGCGCCGCCACCTCGAACGCCTCGACCGCGTAGCGATCGTAGGCGGTGACGAACACCACCAGCGGCACCCGATCGTTCCGCGCCAGTTGTCTCGCCACCTCGAGACCCGAGAGATCCGGCATGTGGATGTCGAGGAAGGCGGCCTCGGGGGTCAGGGTCTGCGCCATCTGCAGCGCCTCGACGCCGCCGCGCGCCGCACCCACCACGTCCACGTCCTCGTGCTCGCCCAGCAGTTTCTCGAGGAACTGCCGCGCGCGCGGCTCGTCGTCCGCGATCAGGATCCGCACCGGTGCCGCTTCGTTCATGAATGTCCTCCGCGCTCCAGCGGCCAGTACAGCGTCACCGCGTAACCACCCTCGCGACGCGGGCCCGCGCTCATGCGCGAGCCGCCGCCGGCGAAGCGCCGCATGCGCTGCTCCAGGTTCTGCAGCCCCACGCCGAGCCCGGGGCCGCCGTTGCCATTGCTCACGCCGTCATCGGCGAACTCCAGCCGGATGCTCCCGTTCTCGCGCCGGACGTCGAGCGAGAGGTGCAGCGGCTGGGCGTCGGGCGAGCAGCCGTGCTTCAGGCTGTTCTCGACCAGCGGCTGCAGCAGCAGCGGCGGCACCGCCGTGCTCAACAGCTCCTGATCGCCGTGCACCTCGAACACCAGCGGGTTCTCGTAGCGCTCCCGCGCCACGCCCAGGTAATCCTCGACGAAGTCGATCTCTTCCGAGAGCAGCGCCGCCGGCCGATCGCTGGCTTCCACCGTGTAGCGCAGCATGTCGGCCAGCCGTTCGGCGAAGCGCTGGGCGGCGCGCGGATCGGTCTCGGTCAGGTAGGAAAGCGCGTTCAGCGCGTTGAACAGGAAGTGCGGCTGCACCTGGGCCTGCAGCGCCCGCAGCTCGGCGCGGGTCGCGGCCTCCCGCAGCTCGACCTCGCGGCGTTCGGCGGCGGCGCGCTGCGACTGCAGCGCCAGGTTCTCGAGGCGCACGCCGGCCTGCATCAACAGGTTGTTGACCGCGGTGTGCGCGCCCTCCGGGACTTCCTCCGGATCCAGGACGCGCGGCGCGCCGCTCTCGGGCCAGTCGATCGCGACGTGGCGCTTGAGGCCATGCTCGATGCCGTATTGGACCGAGCTGCGCACCTCGTAGGGATCGAGCGCCCCCAGCAACTCGTGGCCGGCCTGATCCAGAGCGCGCCGCAGCGCGTCGGGGTCGCGGCCGAACAACCGGTCGAGCGCCCGCTGCACGCGCCAGCGCAAGGGTGCAAACGCGAACGCCACCGCCAGCGCCGCCAGCACGTTGAAGGCCATGGCCTGCTCGCCGGTGGCGGCCGCGAACAGGCGCTGCGCCGACAGCACGATCGCGAGGTAGAGCGCGGCCAGCACGCCCGAGAGCAGCGCGTACGGGAGGCTCCGCACCAGCAGCCGGCGCGGATCGAAGGCCGGATCGTTGGCGATGAGATAGGCGATCACCAGCGGCGAGGCGAGCCAGGCGAGCGTGAGCAGCGTGAACAGGATGCGCAGCGCCGGCAGCGTGGTCATCGCCACCAGATAGGGCTGCGGGCTCACCGCGTCGACGATCTCGAGCACGGTCGAGGCGAACAGCGTCACCCCCACGCCCACCGCGAGTGCCCGCTCGGTCCAGTTGGGCGACCAGTCGGGGCGCGAGGGCTTCGCGAATCGCTCGAGCAGCGACAGCGTGCCGAGCGTGTAGCAGATCACGTCGAACCACACGTAGACGTCGTCGGCGCGCGCGCCGAGCGCGCTGGCCAGCGGGAACAGCAGCGGCGCCACCACGTAGGCCGCCACCACCAGCCAGAACCACACGCTGTAGATCGCGGTGCGCCGGCTCCAGCGCGGGCGCGGGAACACCGTCATGAAGTGCAGGAACACCGCCGGCGCGAAGAACGTCAGCGCGTGATAGGCCTCGAGGTAGAAGCGGAACGCCGGGCCGAAGTCGGCCTGCGGGAAGCGGAAGATCTGGTAGAGGGCGCTGAGACCCTGTGCGCATGCGTAGGCGAGGAAGGTCCAGGCGGTGCCGAGATCGGGGCGCCGCCACACGAGCAGGAAGGCGACCAGCGGCACCGCGATCATCGCCGCGAGCTGCCAGGTGTAGAGCCGGATCCGCTGCCACGCGCTCAGGTGCACCGGCGGCAGCACCACCTGCATGGCCCGGCCCTCGCGCAGGTATTGGACCGTGATCGGGCCGCGCGGCCAGCCGCCCTGCCGTGCGCGCTCGCGCGCGGTCTCGAGCGTGAGCGCTTCCCCGTCCACCGAGACGATCAGATCGTTCTCGCGCAGCAGCCCCTGCGAGGGCGGCGCCACCACCTTGCTCACCCGGATCGGGCCCTGGGGATGGCTCCAGTCGAGCTGCACCCCGAAGCGCGAGAACGGCGAGTGGGTGAGGAAGCGCGGCAGGCCGATCGCGGCCGACAGGATGATGACGCCCACCGCCACGAGCCGGCGGGCTCG
The DNA here is from genome assembly GCA_035498555.1 of Candidatus Sulfotelmatobacter sp. Taxonomy (NCBI): domain Bacteria; kingdom Pseudomonadati; phylum Acidobacteriota; class Terriglobia; order Terriglobales; family Candidatus Korobacteraceae; genus Candidatus Sulfotelmatobacter; species Candidatus Sulfotelmatobacter sp. Next base: position 17,274 of record DATKAB010000190.1, on the reverse strand, counting down.
CACCGGGGTGCGCGAAGACGAGGGCGCGGCGATCGCGCCGCTGGAGGCAGAAGACATGTTCAAGGTTCGTGAATCCTGAGGGTTTCCGGGGAGCAACCCGGGAAGCCCCGGGGCGATCTAAGAGTATCGTGTTCGGGGGCGGTCCGCGCGGCGATCCTGCGACGAGCGCGGCACGCCGGGCACACCAGCGCGGCCGGTAAGTCACGGTCGCGGCGTGGTCCACGCGGTGGGCGCGCGGATTGCAGAGGCGCCGCGGTGGGTGGCGAAGGGCCGAACGGCTATACTGCCCGCCCTTCACGCCCGACCCCGTCGCGAAGGTCCGGGCTCTTCGCCGCCCGCTCCTCGTGACTCAGCTCCGCGCGGCCCGGCGGGCTCCGGCGCTCGAAATCGCAAAGATGGAGGATTGCTTGAGAATGCTCAGAGGCCTTCCGGTGGCCCTGCTGGTCCTGCTCGCGGCCGCCCCGCTCGCCGCGCAGCGGCTCGATGGCATCGCGGCGGTCGTCAACGACGAGGTCGTGCTCCAGAGCGATGTCGAGGAACAGTTGATGAGCTTCGTCGCCCAGGCCCACATCCGTCCCGACTCGATGCTGGCCGACACGCTGCGCAAGCAGATCCTCGAACAGTTGATCGACGACAAGCTGGTGGTGGCCGAGGCGCGCCATCAGGGCATCACGGTCAGCGACGCCGAGGTGCGCAAACAGGTGGACCTGGCGGTCGAGCAGAAGAAGGAAGAGCTGGGCGGCGAGAGCGCCTATCAGGATCAGCTCCAGAAGGAGAACCTCACCGACGCCAAGGTGCGCGAGAAGTACCGCAGCGACCTCGAGAAGCAGATCATCGGCAAACGGCTGCTCGACAAGATGTTCCCGAAGAAGCCGGTGCCGCAGGCCGAGGCCGAGGCCTATTTCAAGGCGCATCCCGACAAGTTCCCGAAGAAGTCGGCCGAGATGCGGCTCGCCGTGATCCAGATCCCGCCCATGCCGGATTCCATTTCCGAAGCCAAGGGGAAGGCCGCGGCGATCGCGGCGCGCAAGCGCATCCTCGCCGGCGAGAAGTTCGCCAAGGTGGCGGCCGACGTGTCCGACGATCCGGGTTCGGCGCGTTCGGGCGGCGATCTCGGCTTCTTCACCCGCGGCACGATGGAGCCGGCGCTCGAGAACGCGGCGTTCAACACCAAGCTCAACACGGTGAGCGAGCCGATCCGGACGCCCTATGGCTACCACATCGTCGAGCCGCTCGAGCGCGATACGGTGAAGACCATGGCGCACACCGACAGCCTCGGACCCGACGGCAAGCCGCTGCTCGAGTGCCATGCGCGTCACATCCTGATTCGCGTGCCGCTGAGCGACGACGACATCCAGCGCGCCAAGAAGCTGGCCGAAGACGTTCACGCCCAGGCGGTGAAGGGCACGCCGTTCGGCACGCTGGTCAAGAAGTACAGCAAGTACCAGGGCCCGCAGACCGACGACGGCGATTTGGGCTTCATCGTCGCCACCGCGCTCCAGCCCGACATCCGCGCCGGCCTCGATTCGCTCAAGGTCGGACAGCTCAGCGACGTGCTCACCAATCAGCTCGGCTTCAACATCTTCAAGTTGCTCGACAAGCATCCCGAGCGGCCCTATCAACTCGACGAGATCAAGGACGAGCTGCCCAAGGCGGTGGCCGAGATCCAGGCGCGTGAGAAATACGAAGCGTGGGTGGTGACCCTGCGCAACAAGGCGCAGATCGAGTACCGGTAACGGCCGGTGAGGGTGGCATCGGCGCTCCGTCCCGGCCGGGCCGGGGCGGAGCGCCATTTCATTGAGGGCCCGGCCGCCCCTCTGCTAACTTGGACTCGATGATCACGTTCGAGCAGGTGTCGCGGCGCTACGGAGAGCGCCTGGCGCTCGATTCCGTGTCGTGGCACATGGACGAGGGCGAGTGCGTGGTGTTCCTTGGCCCGAGCGGCGCCGGCAAGACCTCCATCCTCCGGCTCATCACCCACGAGCTGCAACCCACCTCGGGCACGGTGACGGTGGGCACGTTCCGCGGCGGTGGACTGAGGCGCCGGCAGCGGGCGCTGCTCAGGCGCACGCTGGGCATCGTCTACGAGGACTTCCGCCTGCTCGGCGACCGCACGGTGTTCGAGAACGTGGCGCTGGCGGTGCGGATCGCCGGCCAGTTCCGCGACGACGAGGTGATCCCGCGCGTGCTGTTCGCCCTCGAGGAAGTCGGGCTCCAGTCCAAGCAGACCGCGTTCCCGCTCGAGCTGTCGTTCGGCGAGCGGCAGCGTTGCGCGATCGCGCGCGCGATCGTCAATCGGCCGGCGGTGATCCTGGCCGACGAGCCGACCGGCGCGCTCGAGCCGCGCAGCGCGAGCGAAATCGTGGCGCTCTTGAGGCGCATTCACGCCGAGGGCGCGGCGCTGCTGGTCACCACCACGCGGCGCGAGCTGGCCGAGGCGCTCCCGGGACGCATCATCACCATCGAGGACGGCAAGCTCTACGGCGCGACCTTCCCGCCCGGCTACGCCCCGCCGCCGCCGCTGATGGCCGCGCCTTCGCGGCCCGCGGCGGAGCCGCCGCCGGCAGTCGTCGCGCCGCCGCCCACCGCAGCGCCGGCGCCGCCATCGCCGCCCGAGTCGGTCGCGGAGCCGCCGCCCGCTCGGCCAGCGCCGCTCGAGATCACCCACTTCGCGGCGCCCGAGCCCGAGTCGCCGACTTCCCCGCCCCCCTCGACACCGGTCGCCGGAGCCTGACCATGTACCTCTTTTTCTTCCGCGAAACCTGGCGCTCGATCCGGCAGCATCGCGGCCTCGCCGTCACCGCGGTGCTGTCGCTGACCGGCGCGCTGGTGCTCTCCGGCCTGTTCCTGCTGCTCACCCACAACGCCGAGATCGGGCTCCAGGTCCTGGGCGACCGGCGCGAGATGGTGGTCTACCTGCGCGACAACGTGACGCCTTCCGAGCGCGACATGCTGCTCGGCAGGCTGCACGACCTCTACGGCGACGCGACCTACGTGAGCAAGCAGCAGGCCTGGGACGAGTTCTCGCAATCGGTCGGCGACCCCGAGCTGCTCGAGGCGGTGGGCGAGAATCCGCTGCCGGCCTCGATCCGCGTCAAGCTCAAGCCCGAGCTGTTGAACGCCACCGCCATGGAGGCGGTCTCGAAGCAGGTCGGCGAGCTGCCCGAGGTCGAGGACGTTCGCTACGGCGCCGAATGGGTGAGGCGGCTCGACAATCTCACCGATTCGCTGAAGCTCGCGGCGCTGGTGGTGGGCACCGTCGCGGCGCTGGCGATCCTGTTCGTCATGTACAACACGCTGCGCCTGACGGTGCTCGCGCGCCGCCAGCAGGTCGAGATCATGAGCCGGCTCGGCGCCTCGGATCGTTTCATCGCCACGCCGTTCGTGATCGAGGCCACCCTGGTGGCCGGCGTCGCGGCGCTGATCGCGCTCGGCCTCCTCTACGCCGCGCAGCAGGCGCTGGCGCGACGCATCCTCGGCATCGGCTTCCTGCCGCTGTCGTGGACGCTCGCCTACTTCGGCGCCGCGCTCGCGCTCGGCTGGTTCGCCGCCCAGCTCGCACTGGCGCGCGTGCTCCGCTCGGTCGGCCCGTGAGCCCGCGGCGCCATTCGACCGGCGCCGCGTTCGCCGCCCTTGCCGCCCTGAGCGCGTTGATCGCCGCACCGCTTTCGGCCCAGGACAGCCTCGAGATGGCCAAGCGCCGCGAGCTCGAGATGGTCCAGCGCCAGGCGCGCGAGAGCCGCGAGGCCGCTCAGAAGCTGAAGGGTCAGGAGAGCCAGGAGACCGTCAAGCTCCGGCGCACCGAGAAGGAGCTGAACATGACGCGCCGGCGCCTGCGCACGTTGCAGACGCGTCGCGGCCAGCTCGACCAGCAGCTCGACGTCACGCGCACCAATCTCCAGCGCAGCGAGCTGACGCTGCAGGCCCAGCGGACACGGCTCGGCGCACGGCTGCGCAGCATCTACAAGTCGGGGGCCGCGCGCGATCTCGAGTTCCTGCTCTCGACGCGCTCCTTCGGGCAGCTGCTGGCGCGCTGGGACTATCTGGTGATGGTGGCCGAGCAGGACCGCATCCTGCTCGAGGAAGTGCAGACCCAGAAGGAGATGGTCGAGGCCGACAAGCTGCGTCTCGAAACCAATCTGGTCGACATCGGGCGCAACGAGAAGAAGACCAGCGTCGAGAATCAGCGGCTCGACAAGCTGCGCACCGAGCACGAGACCACGGTGCACACGATTCAGACGCAGCGCGAGGCCTACGAGGCCGCCGCCGCCGATCTCGAGCGCACCGCGCACAGCATCCAGCGACTCCTGAACCAGCTCGAATCGAAGCGGCGCGACGAAGCCGCGCGCGCCAGGGCCCAGGGGCGCGTGCCCGAGCCCTACACCGGCGACTTCGCGCGCGGCGAGGGTAAGCTCGACTGGCCGCTCCGCGGCGACCTCATCGGGCACTTCGGCCCCGAGAAGCACCCCAAGTGGGGCACGGTGGTGCCCAACAACGGCATCGACATCGCGAGCCCGATTGGCACCCCGGTGCGCGCGGTGGCGCGCGCGCGCGTCGACTACACCAGCGACGATTTCGAAGCCTACGGCATGATGGTGATCCTGAATCACGGTGACGGTTACTACACCCTCTACGCCCACCTCTCCGAGATCGACGTCTCGGTGGGCCAGGAGGTGCTGCCGGGCGCGGTGATCGGGAAGAGCGGCGACACCGGGTCACTCAAGGGCGCCGAGCTCCACTTCGAGGTGCGGAAGGGCGGCGCCTCGCTCGATCCCGAGGGGTGGTTGAAGTAGTCTCGCGCCGTGCTCGGCGTGAAGCTTTCCGAACTGCTCGGCCAGCCCGAGGCCTCCGCGTACCTGCGCGCGATCATCCGCGGCCAGCGCTTCGCCAACGCCTACCTGTTCCACGGCCCGGCCGGCGTCGGCAAGATGACCGGCGCGCTGGCCTTCGCGAGCGCCATCCTGTGCGAGCACGGCGTGCCGGCCTCGTCGAACGCCGCGCCCGGCCTGTTCGACGCGCCGGCGCCCGCCGAGCAGAGCGACGCGCCCGCCAACGACGCGTGCGGCGTCTGCGCCGCCTGCGTGAAGACCCGCACGCTCGCGCATCCCGATCTCAAGTTCCTCTTTCCGGTCTCGGGCGAAGAGAAGGAGCTCGACAACACGATGGCCGAGACGCTCGCCGCGCTCCGCGCGAATCCCTTCTATGTCTTCCGCTACGAGAAGGCGGCGTCGATCCGGCTGTCGATCACGCGCGAGCTGCTGCGCGAGCTTGCGTTCAAGCCGTTCGAGTCGTCGCGCCGCGTAGTGGTGGTGCGCGACGCCGATCGCATGCGCGAGGACCAGTATTCGGCGCTGCTCAAGTCGATCGAGGAGCCGGGCGCCGCCACCGTCTGGATCCTCACCACCTCGCGCCCCACTCGGCTCCCGGCCACGATCCGCTCGCGCTGCCAGAAGGTGCGCTTCGCGCCGCTCGCCGAGTCGCTGGTGCGCGAGCAGCTCGAGCGGGAGTTGAGAGTGCCGGAGCGCGAATCGCGCCTGCTGGCGGCGCTGGCCGGCGGCTCGCTTGCGCGCGCGATCGAGCTGCGCGACGCCGGCGATCCCATCGAGCTGCGCAACAAGGCGCTGGCGCTGCTTGAGCCCGCGCTCCGCGGCGACCCCGGCGCGTTGTGGCAGACGGTTCAGCGCTACATGAACTTCGGCCGCACCGGCCGCGATTCGCTCAAGCGCATGGTCGAGTTCCACGAGCTGTGGCTGCGCGATCTGCTGCGCGCCCGCTACGGCGGTGTCGAGGAGTCGCTGGTCCACTTCGATCGCGCCGCCGAGATCCGGCGCCAGGCGGCCGGGCTCGACGCCACCGAGATCCGCCGGCGGCTCATGGTGCTGGAAGAGATGCTGCGGGCGATCGACGGCAACGTCGCCGCCGACGTCGCGATGTTCTCGGGAATGGCACGAGTCGCGGGCGCGCGGCTCGGCGAAGGCGACTGGCCACGCCATCCCACCGGGCGGTGGAATTACTAGCCGAAGTCGGAGGCCGCGATGCGACGCTTCAACGTTCTGCAGGCAATCCCGCTCTCGTTCTTCTCGAAGGCGCTCTATCAGGACGTCGCGCGGAACTGGCCGGGCGCCGCGGTCGGCTACCTGCTGCTGGCGATGCTCCTGTTTTGGATTCCGCGAGCGGTGAGGATCCAGATCCGGACCGCGCAGTTCTGCACGGTGCGCGCGCCGGGAGTGCTCCGGCAGATTCCACCGTTCAACATCAAACACGGCCACGTTCTGATCGACGCGCCGCTGCCGGTGATGATCCGCGATCCCAAAGACAACGCGTTACTCGCGGTGATCGACACCGCCGGCCAGTACACCTCGCCGCGCCAGGCCGGCGCGCACGTGCTGCTGACCGCGCACCAGTTGATGATCGAGCGCTCGTCGGGCTGGGAGTCGCGCAGCTACGACTTCCCGCCCAATCTGGATTTTCGCTACGAGCAGGCCAAGGGCTTCAAGTGGCTGGCGCAAATCGGGGCCTGGTTCGCGACGCTGGTCGGCCTCGCGGGATTGCTGTGCTTCTGGCTCTCGGCGCTCATCAAGGTGCTGATTTTCTCCGCGCTCGGGCTGGCGCTGGCCCGTAACCGCGACCCATCGTTCCAGTTCCAGAGCGCGTTCCGGGTCGCGGCGGTGGCGATCACGCCAGCGCTGTTCTACGACTTCCTGCTGGCGTGGACGCGCTCGAACTTCGTGTTCTCGTGGGTGCTCGGCTTCGCCATCGCCCTCGCCTATCTGTGGTTCGCGGTCCAGGCCGCGACCGAGCCCGGGGCCGCGGCGGGCCTCGCCCCGCCGGCAAGCGCGCCTCCCCCCGCGCCGCCGCCCGCACCAACGCCGGTGCATTGAGGGCCGGGCTGGGCTATTGTTGTCGCGTACCCGAGCCGGCCGGACCTCCGCGCCGCTCTTCCCGATAGCCCGCCGCCCGAAGCGGCGGGACATGACACGCGACACGATCCGCCGGTCTCGTCCGGCGTGCGGCACGCGCGGGCTTCCGCGCCATAGAGGTTCGCGATGGCGGACATCGTTCAGGTCGCATTGCGCGGCTCGCGCAGGGAGTTCTTCCTCAACTCACGCAACATCTGGCTGCGGCTGCGGGATCGCGTGATCGTGCAGGGCGAACACGGCGAGATGATCGGCACCGTGTTCCTGAAAGACGCGACGCTGATCGCGCTCAAGAAACCCGGCAACGTGACGCGCGAGATCATCCGCAAGGCCGAAGAGGAAGATCTCGACCGCGAGGATCACCTCAAGGAAAAGGAGGTCGCGGCGTTCTCGTACTGCCAGCAGCGGATCGAGGCGCGCGAGCTGAAGATGGAGCTGGCCGAGGCCGAAGCGGCCTTCGGCGGCCATCGCCTGACGTTCTACTTCACCGCCGAGCATCGCGTGGACTTCCGCGAGCTGGTGAAGGACCTGGCCGCGAAGTTCCAGTGCCGGATCGAGCTGCGCCAGATCGGCGTGCGCGATCAAGCCAAGCGCCTCGACGGCTGTGGTCCGTGCGGGCGCGCGTTCTGCTGCTCGACCTGGCTCAAGGATTTCCATCCGGTGACGCTCAAGATGGCGCGTGAGCAGCAGCTCTCCTTGAACCCGAGCAAGATCTCGGGCGCGTGCGGCCGCCTGATGTGCTGCCTGGCCTACGAGCTGGTCCAGTACCGCGACAGCGCCGATCGCCTGCCGCCCGCCGGCGCCGTCTTGAAAACCGGCCAGGGCCAGATGACGGTGACGCGCACCGAGGTTTACCAGGAAGCGGTGTGGGTGCGCGACGACGAAGGCGGGGAGCATCGCATCGCCTACGCCGATCTGCCGCCGGGGCCCTATCACAAGTGCGGCGATTGCAATTGCGGGAAGAAGAAGCGCGGCGGCGATTCGAACGGCGAGTCGCCGCGCGACGAAGCGCCGCCACCCGAGGCCTGATGCCGGGCATGCGAGCAGTCCCGCGCGCCGCCGCCCTGTTCATCGCGTGCGTGGCGTTCGCGGTGGCGCTCGCTTCGCCGGCACACGCGCTCTCGCGCGATGCCGGGCTCGAGCGCCGGCTCGCCGCGATCGCCGGCGACTGCCCGGGGGTGTGCGGCATCTCGGTGCTGCATCTCGACAGCGGGCGCTTCGCAGCGATTCGCGCCGACGAGCGCTTCCCGATGGCCAGCACCTTCAAGCTGCCGATCGCGATGACCGTGCTCTCGGGCGTGGACCAGGGCGCCATCAAGCTCGACGAAATCGTGCACCTGAACGCCTGGGACATGAACCCGGCGGCGAGCGCGCTCACCGACGCCCATCCAGTCGGCGGCGTCGACGTCACCCTCCACGATCTGCTCGACCGGATGCTGACCACCAGCGACAACACCGCCTGCGACGTACTGCTGCGCCGCGTCGGCGGACCGGCGGTCGTCACCCAGGAGTTGCGCCTGTGGAGTGTCAGCGAGCTGCGCGTGGATCGCGACGAGCGGGAGAGCGGTAACGACTGGGTGGGGCTCTCGCTGCCGTTCGATTCCACGCAGACCGCGGCCAGCCTCAAGGCGGCGCGCGACGCGGTGCCCATTTCAAGGCGCGCCGAGGCCGATCGCAAGTTCATGGCCGATCCGCGCGATACTGCGACACCGCGCGGCTTCACCGCGCTGCTCGCGATGCTGTGGCATGGCGCGGCACTCTCGCCGGCCTCCACCGACACGATGAGGGCGATGCTCGAGCGCACCACCACCGGAGCGGGTCGGCTGCGCGCCGGGTTGCCGAAGCCGGTCAAGCTCGCCCACAAGACCGGCACCGGCTGGTCGCTCGGGGACCACACCGCAGCGGTCAACGACGTGGGCGTGATCACGCTGCCGGGCGGCGGCGGGCGCGTCGCGATCGCGGTGCTGATCCGCGACGTGCGCGGACCCGTCCCGCGCGCCGAGAAGACCATCGCCGAGGTGGCGAAGGCCGTGTTCGATTCCTGGAACGCGCCGGAGTAGCGCGGCCTCGAGGCCGTGCGAACCAGGAGTAGAATCCCGGCGCCATGAAAGCGGTCCCGCAATGAAACGCGCCGAGTTCATGCGCGCGTTCGCGCTGGCCGCGATGCCGCCGATCGGCCGGGCGCACGCCGCGATGCTCGAGCCGGCGGCGGTCACCGCGAGACTCGGCGGGCAGGTGAGCGTGCTCGACTATCCGTCGTTCCAGCACGCGCACGACGCGCTGCCCGACATGGGCGGCACCATCCACGTGCCGGCCGGCTGGTATTCGTCCAAGACCGTACCCGCCTTCAACGGGCTCGTCATCACCAAGCCCACCGCGCTGATCGGCGTCGCCAACGGCTACGGCTGCGCCCTGTCGTTCCTGGTACACGACGGCGACAAGGACGTGGACGCGATCTTCCTCAACATCGCCGGCAGTTGCCTGCTCGAGAACCTGTTCATCACCCGGCCCGACAGCCAGATCGCTCCCGGCGCCGGCCGCGGTATCCGCTGGTACAAGAAGGGCGCGGCCGGAAGGATGGCCGGCCTCACCATCAACAACGTGGTGGTGTGGCGCTCGCCCAACTGGTCGTTCGAGTTCGTGTGCGACGGCTACGAGCAGAACTACGTCTCCAAGCTGGTCATGATCGAGTGCACGGCGTTCGAAGCGGCGAGCGGCGGAAGCCTTCGCCTCGGCGGCGCGGGATCCAACAACAATTTCTTCTCGCGGTGCGAATTCAATGGCCCGGGCTTCGGGCGCTACTACGATGTCAACGGCTGCAAGGTGACCGCCGGAAAGGACGCGGTCTCGGCATCGGGCAGTTCGCCGTTCACGGGCGTCGCGCCCGGCGACGAAGTCTTCGGCATGGGGATCGCCATCGGGACGACCGTCGCCTCCGCCTCGGCGTCGGATCTCAAGCTGAGCCAGCCAGCGATCGAAACGCCCGACGGCGCCACCCAACTGGCTTTCTGGCGCGAGGGCGGCGCGGACTACCCGGGCGAACCGCTGCGGCGCGGGCACGTGCACCTGGCTCGCACCAGCATCAGCCGCTTCCTGCAATGCTCGTTTCAGGGCCCGGGCACGACGCCGGTGCTCTCGACCGACCTGGTCTCGAACGACCTCGTGCTGCGCGACTGCTATCGCGAGCGCGAGATCCGACCGGGCGATACGATCGTCGACCACTCGTTCCAGATCAGCGGCATGAACAACTTTCTGGTCGACGGTCTCTATCACCAGGGCCACGCCGCGCCGTCGCGGCTGCTCAAGACCGGCCCGAGCGGCATGGCGATGGGCCGGATCACCAATGCTCAGCTGCTCGTGAGCGCGCTCACCGGGACCGACGTGGTCCGCCTGTACAAAGAGACCGACGAGCTGGTGATCGACAATTCGATGGAGCAAAGCTCGGTCACCGGCGAGCGCCGCGGCCTGGTGGTGGCGGGCGCGGGCGCCGCAATTCCGCCCGCGCAGCGCGGCGGAGCCAACCGCGCGGTGCTGTCGCTCCCCAACGGCAGCGACGACGTGTTTCTGGTCAACGGATCGGAACCGGTGACGTCGATCGTGACCGTGCGGCCCAAGCACCGCGTAACGCTGGTGTTCACCGGGAGTGCCACCCTGACCGACGGCGTGAATCTCCGGCTCAACGGCGACTTCAAGGGTGGCCCCAATCGCACCATTACGCTGATCTGCGATGGCACCAATTGGCTGGAGCTCTCGCGCAGCGCGAATGGATAGCGGCGCCGCGCCTCGCTACAGCGCCCGCCGCCGCATCCACGCGAGCCCGACGCACAGCACCACCGCGCAGTAACCCGCCGCCCACCACACCATCGCCCCGCTCGCCACCGAGACCGGCGAGAACGGCGTGTTGCCCAGTTCGCGCGTGATCGCCGGCTGCATGAACCACGCCGCTCGCTGCCACAGCGCCTCGCTCGGCATGATCAGGCTCGCGATCGTGCCCACGTTCCGCGCCGCCGAGTTGTCGGTGTAGGTCCCGATCTGCTCCACCCAGTTGCCGATGAACGCCAGGCCATAGAGCCCGAACGCGATCATGCCGTTGGTGATGGTGGTGAAGCGCGTGCCGCCGGCGATCGAGAGCGTGAGCAACACCGTGCCCTCGAGCAGCATCAGCGGCAGGCCGTGCTGCACGTTGGGCAGCGTGAAGTGCGCTTCGAGGCGCGCGATCGTCAGCACGCCGATCGCCAGCAATACGAAATAGCCGGCCAGCACCAGCCAATGGCCGAGCCACTTGCCCAGCACGATCTCGGAGCGGCGGATGGGTTTCGCGGCCAGCGTCTGGATCACGCCCGAGTGGATCTCGCCCGAGAGCGTGTCCACCGGCAGCATCACCGCCGCCATCACCATCAGGAAATTGGTGGCGTAGAGTCCGGCCAGCGTCATCATGTTGAGCGCCACCTGCCGCTCGACCAGCGTCATCAGGTTGTGTCGGCCGAGGTTCCGCACCATGAAGTGGAGCCCGGTCCCGAACAGCGCCAGAAACGCGCCGCCGCAGATCAGCGCCGCGGTGAGTATGCGGCGCCGCACCGCCTCGTGCAGCGTGAGCCGCGCCATCACCAGAATCGCGCGCATCGCGATCAGCCCGGCCGCTGCTCGTCGCCCATCACTTCGAGGAACCAGGCCTCGAGCGACTTGCGCGCCGCCTTGATCTCGTAGAGCGCGACGCCGCGGGCGACCAGGAGCCGGACGATCTCGGGCAGCCGATCGTCGCTCGCCACCCGCATCCGTACCGTGCCGTTCCGCGACTCGGTCACCGTGCCGATGTTCGCCAGCGCCTCGATCGCCGGCGCGTCCAGCCCGGCGGCGCGCAGCTCCACATCCACGCCCGCGCCTTCGCTCCCGAGCGACAGCTCGTGCACCGTGCGCCCTTCCTTGACGAACACGACCCGGTCGCAGGTCGCCTCGACTTCGCCGAGCAGATGCGAATTCAGGAACACGGCGGTGCCCTGCTCGCGCAGCTCGCGAATGATGTCGCGCACCAGCAGCCGCCCCAGGGGATCGAGCCCCGAGGTCGGCTCGTCGAGGAACACCAGAGCGGGCGAATGGATCAGCGCCTGCGCCAGCCCCACGCGCTGCATCATGCCCTTGGAATAGGTGCGGATCGGCCGGTGCGCGGCGTCCAGCAGGTCCACGCGCGCGAGCAGCTCGTCGGCGCGAGCGTCGAGCGAGGGGCCGCGCATGCCGAACAGCTGGCCGTGGAAGTGCAGCAGCTCGCGGCCCGTCAACCACTCCTGAAACCGGAAGTGCTCGGGCAGGAAGCCGAGCCTGGCGCGCGCGCGCCGATCGCCGATCGGGGCACCCAGCACCTTGCCCTCGCCGGCAGTCGGTTCCACCAGGCCGAGCAGCATCTTCAGCGAGGTGGTCTTGCCGGCGCCGTTCGGGCCCAGAAAGCCGAAGACCTCACCGGCGTGGACCCGCAGGGTGAGTTCCTCGACCGCCACCTTCTCGCCGAACTGCTTGCGCAGTCCGCGCGTCTCGACCACCGCCTCGGGCATGCCCAGAGGCTACCGCACCGACTCCGCCATCTGCAGCGCGTCCTCGCCGTCGAGATTCCCGGTGATCGCGTAGACCCGCTCGTTCTCGGTCCACAGCACCACGGCGCGCGGGCGATGGTGCTGGCCGTCGCTGCTGGTCTCGGCGGTGGTGGTGATCAACAGGCCGCCCTGGCCGTGCACCGTCACCTGGCGGAAGGTGCTGGCGTTGATCGGCACCGGCACCAGCACCGTCGAGCGCCAGTCGGTGTCCTGGGCGATGCGGCGCGCTTCGCCGGCGTCCAAGCCCAGCACGCGCAGTCCGATCTCGGCCAGGCGCGGGATGTCCATCCCCGCCGGCACCGACAGCTCGGGACTCTTCGCTTGAATCAACGCGGCGTCGGAGCGCGAGCTCTTGTAGCGCTGGATCACGATCGGATCGTGGCGCATCTCGACCATCTTCCCGTTGAGCCCGGCCGGCACCGACACGTCGCGAAGATCGAGCGCGTCGAGCAGTGCGCGCAGCTTCTCCTCGCTTACCGACATCTTCGCGTCGCCCGGGCCGGTCACGAACACGCTGTCGAGCGTCATGCCGTTCGGCAGATAGCCCGGCCTCTCCACGGCGATCCCGGCCAGCGCGCTCGCGGCTTCGGGCGTGGGCACGTACCTGGGCGGGCCCGGATCGTGGATCTCCTGCTTCTGATCGAACACCATGAAGGCGTGGTCCTTGTCCAGCTCGCGCAGCTTGTCCATTCGCGATCCGTCGAATCTCACCGCCGCGAACTTGCGCACGCGGAACAGGTCGAGCATCGCCTGCGCCGAGGCGCGCATCGAGGGGAACGCGAACAGCGACGCCACCAGCGCGGCGGCGAAGGCCACCGCCAGCACCGGCGCCGGGCGCAGCGCCGAGAGTCGCGTCGCCGGCCCCTGCGCGCGAAGTCTGGCGCGCAGGCCCTCACGCAGCTCGGGCGGGGGATCGCGGCGCATTTGGGAGAGGAAACGGTCGTCCATCGTCAGACTCCTTCGGGCCAGTCGGCGCGCAGTCCAGCGATGGTGCGGTGGACGATGGTGCCGACGTTGGATTCGCTGAGGCCGGTCAGTCGAGCGATCGCCCGATTGGTGAGACCGGCACCGTATTTCAAGGACAGCAGCTCCCGCTCGCGGTCGGGCAGGGCTTCGAGCATGCGTGAGAGGCGCTCGACGTCGGAGCGCCGCTCCGCCAGCTCCTCGGGAGTCAGGCCGCCCGGCAGATCGGCCGCCGCCTCGATCGGGGCGTGCGCCCGGCGCTGGCGGAAGTGGTCCACCGCCACGTTGCGCGCGATGGTGAAGAGCCAGGTGGTGAAGGCCGAAAGGTCGCGGCGGTACCGGTGCCGCGCGCGCCAGGCCTTCTCGAAGGTGACCGAGGTCAGGTCTTCGGCCTCGGGCCCGTGGCCGACCCGGTAGCGGAAGAAGTTGTAGACGCGCGGCAGCTGCTCCGCATACAGCGCATCCCAGTCTTCTTCACGGGCCGGAACGACCCAGGTCCACCAGCGGCTGACCGCCATGGTCTCGTTCGCCATTGCCGGGAATGATACGGGGGGAGTCGAGGAGTATCACGCGGCGATGGGGAGAGGCTGGTGGGGGTTGAAGCGGGCTGCTCTCGGGCCCGCGGCTGTGGAGGCAGGATGCCGGGCGCGGACCCGAGAGCAAGCCGCCGACAGGAAGTCGGCGGCGCAGCGAGCAGCCCGCTTCAACCCCCACCAGCCTCGCCTCGACCTTTGCTCTACGCCGCGCGCCTCGCCGTAACCCGCGGATCCTCGTCGGCCGTCCGAATCACCGCGCCCTGGACCTTGCGCCGCAGCATGCCGAACGCGGCCAGCGCGCCCACCAGCCCGAACACCACCGCGATGATGTCGGTGCCTGGACTGGTCGCCCACAGCCGCATGTAAACCAGCCAGCCGGCGCCGATCCTGAAGCCCACGTCGGGCCGCACGCGCATGACGCTCCAGGCGTAGAACAGCACCTGGCCGAACACCACCGAGCCGAGCGTCAGCACCGCGCCGATCAGCTGCCCGGTGCGATCCACTCGGCCCGCGCCGCGGCGATAGGCCACCGCCACCAGCCAGCCGATTCCGAGCCCAGCCGCCACCAGGATCCAGCCGGTTCCGGCGGCCAGCGCCGCCCAGCCGGCGGCGCCGAGCAACGCCATGCCGAGCCCGAGCAGCGCGCCGTTGAGATACCGCGCCTCGAGCATGTCGTAGTTGCGCTCGGCCATCTGCCCTTCGACGCGCAGGCGCTCCTGGCAGGTCCCGCACAGCAGCTTCGGTACGCCGTCCACGAACACGAACTGGCGGACGGCGGTGGTGTGGCACTGCTCGCACTTGCCGTCGAACGCCGGCGCCGCCCTGGCCAGCGCCATCATCAATGTGTCCACCCATCCCTTGAGCTGCTCGGCCTTCGGCGTGGACCAGGCGAAGCGGCGGCTCCACAGCAGGCTTCCGTCGCGCAGGATGAACTCGGGCATGAACCCGAGCCGGACCATCTTCTCGGGGCCGATCTCGATCACCGTCTTCGCGCGCGCCTTGCCCTTGCCGGGGAGCGCGTCCAGCGACGGGTCGGCGGCGAGTGCCGCGCGAATGCCTTCGAGGCTGGCGCCCATCGGGAAGCGGAGTCGCACGATCAGCGTCGCGTTCTTGTCGCCGCCCCAGCTCACCTGAAGCAGGTAACCATTGCGGAGGCCCGCGATCTGCTCGTTGCGACCAAACGCTCCACGCTGTGGGTAGTGGCTCACGCCCCACGATCGAGCCCACGGTTGCCATTGGTTCTTCGAGAACAGTGACACGGCCAATTCCTCCCGACCGGGTCGCGGCGCGCCGGGCGGGAGGGCGCGGACCTCGGGCCCGGGAGGTTTCGGCCGGGCGGCTGCCGAGCTTGAGAGCGGGAGATCCGGCGGCGGTTTGGCATGACCCACCGGCCAGCATGCGCTAACATCGGACGTGGGCAGGGTACCGGGCCAGGCCCCAAGACACCGACGTGATGTGCTGTCGGGGAGGTAGCAGCGGCGCGCGGCAGCGCGTGCGTCGCAACGCAAGACCTCGACGGTACTCGGTTGCCGGGCCCGTGGAAGACTGCACCTCCGACACGGCCCGGCGCCGCTTTTTCGGCGCGAACCGCGCGGCTTCACCGGCCGCGCCGTGGGCGAAACGTGACGCGCGCCGGCGCATGAGCTCGGCCGCCCCGCGCGCTAGTGAGTGAGCGCCACCGCCCGGCGCAATTCCTCGCTCGAGCGCACCACTCCGTCGCGCACCACCCAGCGCAGCTTGCGCAGATTGGCGACGTCCCGGGTGGGATCCGCTCCCACGATCGCGAGGTCGGCGAGCTTGCCGGCCGCAATCGTGCCGAGATCGGCCTCGCGGCCCATGGCGCGCGCGCCGTTCCGGGTGGCGGCGACGATCACCTCCATCGGCGAAAGCCCGTCCTTCTGCATGGTCTCCAGCTCGGCGTAGATCGCGGGGCCGTGGAGCGTCAGCGGATTGCCGGCGTCGGTGCCCATCACGATCGGGATGCCGGCGTCGCGCACCGCGCGCAGGTTGGCGGCCATCTGCGCGTGCAGCGAATCGAGGCGACCCTTGGTCATCAGCGTGACCGCGACGCCGGCGCGCTTCGCCTCGGCGGCGGTCGCGCGCACGTGGGCGAGCGTCAGCGAATCCACCGCGCCATTGGGGTCGTCGACGTCGGGAACCCCGCCGCTCGCGGCCGCCGCCCGCATGTTCACGTAGCCATCGAGCACGGTGAGTGTCGGGCAATAGAGCGTGTGATTGCGCTTCGCCATCGAGAGGAACTCTTCGTCCACCGGCAAGTCCTGCACGCTATGGACGAGATAGTCGGCGCCGTCCTTCAGCGCGGCCTTGGCCTCCTTGAGCCCGGTGGCATGGACGATCAGGCGCAGCCCCTGCGCGTGCGCTTCCTGGCCGGCGATCCTGACCGCGTGATCCATGGCCTCGAAATCGCTTCCCGGCCGCACGATGAACCAGATCTTGACCGCGGCGGCGCCCAGACTTTTCAGGTAGCGCACGCCTTCCACCGCGCTCAGGCTGTCGTGCAGGAACACCAGCTGTTTCTCGCCCGGCAGATTGAGCCAGTGATCCACGGTCGAGAGCAGCGGGCCAGCGGCCGAGATGTGCGGCGCCTCGGTGTTCTTCTCGACGGCGCGCGCCATGTCGAGCGTCCAGGCGTAGCCGCCGACGTCGAACACGCCGGTGACGCCGCACGCGAGCCAGGCGCGATGGAAGCGCTCGGGATGGTCGCGCAGGCGCCGCTCGACGTCCGGGTAGGGGAAGCGCGCGCGCAGGTCCATCGCGTCGGGGCGCCCGTCGGCCCAGCCGGTCTGCGAGTAATGAACGTGCGCGTCGATCAGCCCGGGCAGCACCCAGCAGCCGCGCGCGTCGAGGGTGTCCACGCCGGCGGGAACCCTGACGCTGCTACTCGGTCCGGCGGCGTCGATCTTGCCGTCGCGGATGAGAATGGTGGCGTTCGGAACGGGTGCACCGCCGTTGCCGTCCACGAGCGTCGCTCCGACGACCGCGAGCGGAGGTGGCGGGATTCCGTCGATCGAAGGGAACGCGGTCGAGACCGCGATCTTCCAGCCCGAAGGCGTCGAGACGAAGATCCGCTCCGACAGCCCGGTCTGTTCGTCCGCTCCGAAGCGCACCCGGTAGCGATAGGTGCCGTAGACCACGCCGGGCTTGATCGGCGTGAGGCGCAGGTCGCGCCCCTCGAAATGTTCCGGCCAGCCGGCGTCGCGATTCTTCGCCAGCGAGTCGTAGCTGAACACCGCGCCGGCGGGCCCGACGCGC
>DATKAB010000189.1 GCA_035498555.1 Candidatus Sulfotelmatobacter sp. | reverse complement strand
CGTCAGTCCTCCGATACCCACGCGCGCGAGGCGCGCTCGTTCGAGCGGCCGAAGATCAGCATCATCAGCGCGCCGAAGCCGAAGCCGCCGACGTGCGCCCACCAGGCGACGCCGCCCGAAGCGTGTGCGCCGAGCGACAGCGCGCCGCTGAAGAACTGGAGCACGAACCAGAAGCCGAGCAGCACCAGCGCCGGCAGCGCCACCACCTGGAAGAAGGGGAAGAGCGGTATCAGCGTCACCACCTTGGCGCCCGGATAGGCGATGGCGTATGCGCCGAGCACGCCGGCGATCGCGCCGCTCGCGCCCACCGTCGGCGCGCCCGATTGCGGCGCGACGAAGTACTGGAGCCCGGCGGCCACCAGCCCCGAAGCGAGATAGAAGATCAAGTAGCCGAAATGCCCGAAGCGGTCCTCGATGTTGTCGCCGAAAATGGCGAGGAACCACATGTTCCCGATCAGGTGCATCCAGCCGCCGTGCAGAAACATCGAGCTGAGGAACGTGAAGCCCACGACCGGTAGCGGATCGCCGCGCCCCGCAAGCGACAGGCTCACGCGCGCCGGCACCATGCCCCAGGTGCGGATGAAAGGTTCGAGCTGCGGGCCGAGCAGGAACTCGTACAGGAAGAACGCGGAGTTCAGCGCGATCAAAGCGCGGGTCACGACCGGCGTCGTGCGGGAGGGATTCTCGTCGCGGAGTGGGATCATGGGGCGACGTTTGGAAGCTTGAATCCTTCGAAGGGCGCCAGAATTTGACGAGGACTGGACGCCTCCCTATCCTCGCCGCCGCGGCGCTGCGCGTGCACCGCTTCGCGCCGGTTGGCATCCCAACAGTGCGCCTGGCCGAATACTAGCAGTGCGTGAAGGGGGTGTCGCCTGATGGCTAATACCGTTGCGGTCACCGAGGGCAATTTCCACCAAGAAGTGCTGGAATCGCCGGTTCCGGTGCTGGTGGATTTCTGGGCCGCCTGGTGCGGCCCGTGCCGCATGATCGCCCCGGCTCTCGAAGAGATCGCACGCGACCACGCTGGAAAGCTCAAAGTCGTGAAGCTCGACGTGGACGAGAACCCGGACATCTCGGAGCGGTACATGGTCCAGAGCATTCCGACTCTGATCCTGTTCAAGGGCGGGCAGATGGTGGAGCGCGTGATCGGCGCGCTACCGAAGCCCATGCTGATTTCGCGGATTTCGCCGCACCTGTAAGAGCGACGGCGGCAGTCTGGCGAGGGCCCGCGCCGAAAGGCGCGGGCCTTTCTTGTGCGAACTGTCCCCGGGGACAGTTGGCTCCCGTAATCTACCCCTCGACCAGCAGCAGATTGAGTGCCCGCGGCAGCCGCTCGAGCACGTCACTCGCGCAGATCCCGCGCGCGCCGATCTCGGCCGCGGCGCGATCGCCGGCGGTTCCGTGCACCCACACCGCGATGCGCGCGGCGTCGTAGGGTTCGAGGCCCTGCGCGATCAGCGCTGCGATCGCGCCCGACAGCACGTCGCCCATGCCGGCGGTCGCCATGCCCGAGTTGCCGGTGGGGTTGACCGTCGCGCGACCGTCGGGCGCGGCGGTCACGGTCGGCGCGCCCTTCAGCACCACCACCACGTTCCAGCGGGCCGCCCACTCGCGCGCCGCCTCGATGCGCGTGGGCTCCAGCTCGCGCGCGTCCACGCCGGCGAGCCGACTCATCTCGCCGAGGTGTGGCGTCACCACGATCGGCGCGCGCGTCTTGGCCAGCAGGTCGGCTTGGCCGGCGAACGCGTTCAGGCCGTCGGCGTCGAGCACCAGCGGGCGCGCGCAGCCCTGAACGAACGCGCGCGCGAACTGTTCGGCGTGCGAAACGCGCGTGAGGCCGGGCCCCATCACCACCGCGTGCGCGGATTCGGCCAGCGCCAGCGCCGGCGCGACCGATTCCGCGCAGAGCACGTGCGGCGGCCGCTCCGGCAGCGGGCGCGGCAGCTCTTCCAGGAGCTTCACCGCGTAGACGTCCATCAGCCCCGCCGGCACCCCCGCCAGCACGTAGCCGGCCCCGGCGCGCGTCGCGGAATGCGCCGCCAGCGCCACCGCGCCGGTCATCCCGGCCGAGCCGCCGATCACCACCACGCGGCCGGCCGAGTTCTTGTGAGCGCGGGGATCGCGCCCCGGAATCAGACTCGCGAGTGAAGCGGCCGTCGCCAGCTCCACCTGCCAGCGCCGGCCCTCGGAAGCCTGGTGCACCAGCCCGATGTCCACGACTTCGAGCGGGCCGACGAACGCTCGGCCCGGGTAAAGATAGTGCCCGCGCTTGGGCGCGCCGAACGTCACGGTGAGATCGGCGCGCACCGTGCGCCGTGCCATGCCGCCGGTGTCGGCGTCGAGCCCGGTCGGCAGATCCACCGCCACCACGCGCGTGCCCGCCTCGTCCAGCTCGCGCAGCAGCTGCACGCCTTCGGCCAGCACGCCCTCGAGCCCGCCCCGCGCGCCGGTGCCGAGCAGCGCGTCGAGGGCGAAGTCCCAGCGGTCGAAGCGCGCGGCCAGCTTGCGGAGCGCCGGCTCGTCGCCGATCACCGTCACGTCGAGGCCTTCGGCGCGAGCGCGCTCCCACTGCGCGCGGGCGTCGCCGCGCAGTCGATCCGGCGCCGCGAGCAGCCCGACCATGACCGCTGCGCCACCCTCGCGCAGATGGCGCGCGGCGACGAAACCGTCACCGCCGTTGTTTCCGGGGCCCGAGAGCACCAGCACCCGCATGCCGAGCAGCGGGCCGTAGCGGCGCGCCATCGCTTCGACCACGCCGGCGCCGGCGCGCTCCATCAGCTCGAGTCCCGCGACTCCGCTTTCGATCGTACGGCGATCGAGCTCGCGCATCTCCTCGGCGGTGACGAGCAGCACGCTAGCGGGCTCCCGCGCCCGGGCGCTGGGCCGCGAACGGCACCGAGATCGCGATCCGGAACCAGGTCGCGCGGCCATGGGAAAAGTAGGGCACGTAGTGGACCTGCCATGCCCAGCCGAGGGCGGCATCGTCGAGCTCGGCGATGCCGCGCGTGATTTTCAGCGCCGCGATCGCGCCGGTCGGATCGACCAGCGCTTCCATCATCACTCGCCCGAACACGCCGGCCTGGACCGCAGCCGCCGGCCGCTCGGGATTGGGCGGGCGAAAGGCGAACCTCGGCGGCGGCAGCGTGTCGGTGGCGATCGATGGCTGCGTGAAATCGAGCGTGTCGCCTGCGGCGGGCTTTGCGACCGCAAGGATGCCGGTGTCGCGCACGATCGTACCGAAGTTGCCGACCAGGCTCGCGTCGGAGATCGCCAGCGAGGCGCGCGTGCGCCCCAGCCACTCGCTCTTCTGGCTCTTGCCCTCGTCGCTCGACGACAGGCGGTGGTAGCCCTCGCGGCGCATCTCGTCGAGTACGTAGCTGGTGACGTGAGGCGCGGGCTTCTCGAGCGTCAGCTCCACGCGCGTTAGCCGGCCTTCGCGCAGCGTCAGCCTCGCGGTCGCCTCGGCGCCGAACCAGCGGCAGTCGCCGCGGCGCACGACGCTGTCGGGCGAGCTGGTGACGACGGGGAACGCGCCCAGCGTCGAGGCCCGCTCGCCGGTCCAGCCGAGGCGGAACGCCGAGCCCGGCACGCGCGCAGAGGTGTCGGCCGGTGCGCTTGGGGGCGCCGCGCCGGTCACAGCGCGAGCGCTGTCGGCCGCCGGCGTCACCACGGTCCGCGCGCTATCGGCGCTCGGCGAAGCGGCCAGCGCCATGATGGCCAGCAACCACGTCACGCGTCGAGATCAGCGACGGCGCCCGCGCTGGCGCGCCTCGATCTTCAGCTCGCGCACCAGCCGTTCGCGGTACTCGGCGTCGCGTTCGATGCGCGCGAGCAGTTCCGGATCGGCCGAGATGAAGGGCAGATCGAACAGCTCGGGCTCGGCCTCCTGCTCGGCGTAGATCCGCTCCTGCTCGTGGCGCTGGAACGAGGCGGCCTTCTCGACAGTGTCCACGCTCCTGCCGGCGTGGAAGTTGTTGTTGAAGACGTCGTAGACATAGACGTGGAAATGCCCGTCGAGTCCGCCGGTGCCCTCGGGCGGCTGGTGGACCTTCACCTTCGAAGCCTTCACCTTGCCCTCGCTCATGCGTCCTCCATTCGACCGATGAATGCGCGCGGCCGGCGCTCAGCGCGCGGCCGGTTCCTTCGAATTCAGCCGGTCCACGATCGCGACCAGCTCCCAGATGTCCTGAATGTCGTAGTCGGCTCCCGAAACCTGCGTGTCGAAGGTGTCGCCGTAGCGAGCGAATACCGTCGCCATGCCGAGACTCTTCGCGCCCACGACGTCACGCTCGGCCCAATCTCCCACCATTAGCGATTCTCCCGGCTCGGCCCCGAGCCGGCGCAGGATCTCACGAAACGGAGCGGGGCCGGGCTTGCGCTGGCCGGTGTCGTCGAAGGTGACGACCGCGTCGAACACGTGCTGGAGCGACAGCGAGCACAACCGCAGCCACACCTGCGCCTGCGGCGCGTCCGACACCACGCCCAGGCGAATGCCGCGCTTGGTCAGCTCGAGCAGCGTCATCTGCACGTGCGGATAGAGCACCAGCGCGGACTCGCGCGCGCGACGGTAGGCGACGATGCCCGACGCCAGGATCTTGGGATCGATGCGGCCCAACTCGCTCTCGAGCAGCTGGTCGAACACGCGCTGGTACTCGAGGCCCTGCTCCTGGTAGATCGCGTCGATCCGCGCCCGAACGTCCTCGTGCGGCAGCTTGAGACCGGCATCGATCATTCCCGAAATGGCGGCCGTGACCGCGTCCGACTTCATTTTCATGAAATCGGTGAGCGTGTTGTCGAGATCGAAGACGATCGCTTTGATCAAGCAGTGCGCTTCCGGTGGGTCCCGAGTTCGAGTCGCCTGGCGGAGACCGCCCGGAGGCGGGCGCCGCGGCGGTCCGCGACGCTATTTGCCCGAGGGCATGATGGCCCGGCCGAGGCTGATTTCGCCATTGTCGATGCGCAGATTGAATCCGCAGGCCGGATTGTTGCAAACCCAGGCCTTGTAGGTGATGGGTGCTCCATCCCGACCGTAATCCGACAACGGCAGCAGCACACCTTTGTCACATTTCACGCACTCGGGAAAATTCAGTTCCATCCCCGACCCCTCCCTTGGTCCCGAGCGCTCGCGCGGTCCGGCGAGGCCCTGCCGGCGGTGCCGTGGATGGCGACGCGCGAGGCATCGGACCGCTCCGAATCTTAGCCCCGGCGGGCGAAGAATGGAATGTTGACACGGGATTCGTCGCACCGTGCGGTAGGATCGTGCAAACTCTGCTGCCCGGCCGACAGGAGACCCATTGCCCCGTACCTCCCCGCGGACTCTGCGGCGTCCACTCATCCCCCTCATTTCCAACGCGCTGTCGAGCCTCCTCGGCGTTTCGCTGTGGATTTCGGCCGCCCATGCGGTGCTCGACGTCGAGGATCGCGGCCCGGTGATGAATGCCGGCAACTTCCGGATGCGCGTGACCAACGCCGGGATCATCGGCAACGCCTTCTACAACGTCGGCCGCTCGAGCGACCCGTCCTTCGAGTACCCGGCCGACTCGGGCATCGAGCTGCTGAACCACGCCGAGCTGTGGGTCGGGGCGCTCGACAGCGACGGCCAGCCGCACGTTTCAGGTGGCCCGCTGCTCGAATGGCGGCCGACGCTCGACCCCGACGACCACGTGCGCATGGTCTACAAGGGCCGTCCGGGTTCGCAGCGGCTGGTGGACGACGACGGCGACGGCAAGATCGACGAGGAGATCCTGAACGGGAAAGACGACGACGGGGACGGCGAGATCGACGAGGACATCGCCATGATCGGCGATCAGATGTCGGCGGCCGACTACGTCGACGATCGCCCCGAGGCCGTGAACTACGGATATTCCACCGGCGAATCGCATCACCCCTTGGGGCTCAGCGTTCACCAGGAGACCTACGCCTGGGGCGTGCCGGGCTACGACGGGATCTGCGGCATCAGCTTCCACATCACCAACCACACCACCTCGACGATCCGCGGCGTCTACATGGGCTTCTTTGCCGACCTCGATTCACGGCTGCGTTCCGACCCCAACGGCCACCGCAACGATCGCATCGACTTTCGCACTTATTCGGCTTCACGCTTCGATGGCCTCGCCAAGGTCACGGTCAATGGGGTGATTCCCTGCAGTGGGCGGGGGCCCTGCCCGCCGACTCAATGCTTCACGCGCCTCAACGGCCAGGTGCCGGTGGTGGAGGACGGGATTCCCGGCTCGAATCTCCCGGTGATCGCGCTGGTGCCGCTCGAGCACACGTTGGATCCGATCGGGCGCTTCGTCCCGAGCGCTGCGGTGGCGCCGGTGACCCGGCAGTTCTTCACCTCGGTGTTTCTGTCGGAGGCGATTCCCGGCGCCGGCGGGCCTCCGGCTCTCGACGCCGGCCGCTATCTTGCGTTGGAGGGCCAGTACCCGAACGCGCCCACCGATCAGATGGGCGACTGGCAGGTGCTGGTCTCGTGCGGGCCGTTTCCACGGCTCGAGCCCGGCAAGTCCCTCGACTTCATGGTGGCGCTGGTGGCGGCCGCGGCCCCCGAAAGCCTCGACGCGGTGCTCCCCAATCTGGCGTTGATGCACGACGGCTCGCGCCTCGATCTGCTTCCCAACGAGACCGCGCATCCCGACAGCGCCGAGTTCACGGTGGCGAAGACCGGCGTGGCGGGTCACGAGGTCTGCCTCGAGCCGCCGCCGGGCGTCACGTTCTACGCCGAGCCCGACTGTCCCGAGAAGTTTCCGGTCGATCCCGCGCTCACCGAGCAGCCCGTGCTCTACACACCCGGCCACTGCATCTGGACCGACGCGGATTGCAACTCGTGCACCGGCAACAACGGCCAGGAGACCATCGTCCGCTGGCAGGATCCCGCCAACATGCCCCCGGCGCCGTTTGCGAGCGAGACCTCCGGCGACCGCGACGTCGAGGTGGGCTGGGACAACTGGCCCGAGGTGCTCGTGGGTGGCGGCAAGTTCGGCTCGACCGGAACTGGCTTCGTGGGGTACCGGCTCTACAAGCTTGCGAGCTGGAAGGGCCGCGAGTCGCTGATGCCTCCGCGCCAGGATTGGGAGCTGCTTGCCACCTTCAGCAACGAGACCGGAGCGCTCCAGGTGCCGCTCGCAACCGTGACCGACACCACCGTCGCTTACGACCGGATCCTCTACGAGCAGAAGCATTATCCGATCGGCCGCTACCGATACGCGGATCACGAAGTGCTGAACGGGTTCGACTACATCTATGCGGTGACGACCATCCTCGACGAGCGCGTTCAGGTCAGCCCGGGCGTCACTCAGAACATCCGCCTCGAGACCCCGCTGATCGCGAGCTTCGATCAGCGCGTGACGCCGCACACCGCGGCGACGCCGAAGTCGGGGAAGGTGACAGTGGTGCCGAATCCCTACAAGGCTCGGGCGGGCTGGGATCGGCCGGCGGTGTTCGGCGATCCGCTGCCGCGCCACGTCGACTTCATGCATCTGCCGGCGGGCGTCAGCACCATCAAGATCTACACGCTGGCCGGCGACTTCGTGGCGCAGCTGATACACGACGGCCG
>DATKAB010000188.1 GCA_035498555.1 Candidatus Sulfotelmatobacter sp. | reverse complement strand
CGTCAGGCAGATCCTCGAGCAGCGCCTCTTCCCCACGCGCATCGAGCTACCGGAGCGATGGGAGAAGTACTACTGGAGAACCATTCGGACGCGAGCCTTCACCCGCAACCAGCGCCACACCCTCAAGTACGCGGCGTGAGTTGGTCTCCCTCGGGCCCCCATCCCCGGCATCAGCAGGCGCAACTGCAATCTTCGGAGCAGGACCTAAGGCTTCGCTGCTTGACACGGGTGAGCGCCGATCTCTAGTGTCAATCGGCCGCGCACTCGCGCGGCGACCCCATGTCCACCGCCATTCGCCCGCTTGCGCCGGTCTCCGCGCGCCACGCCTTCGCGCTGGCCTTCGATCTGGCGATGCGCCGGGATCCGGTCCAGTCGCTGCTCGTGCCCCTCCTGCTGCGCGGCCCGTGGATCCTGATTCCCGCGCTGCTCTCGCCGGTCGACCACCCGGACGCAGGCTGGCCGGTGTACGCGATCTCGGGCTCGGCGCTCATCGTGGACTTCGTCCTGCTGCTCATCACCTGCGGCATGATGCGATTCCGGGCGCGTTCGGTGTTCAACACGCCGAGGAGCGCGAAACCGGCCTCGGTGCTGGACTGCTACGCGCGTTCGTTCGCGCGGCTGCCGTGGCTGTTCGTGACGGAGATGGTGCGAAGCCTGGCGCTGGTGTTCGCATCGCTTTTCCTGCTGCTGCCGGGACTGCTGCTCAGCTTCCGGCTCTCGTGCGCCACCGAAGCCGTGGTGCTCGACGAACCCCATCTCGCCGGCGCGTTCGGGCGCTCGTTCCTCCTCACCGAGGGCCGCTTCGAGCGCTGGCTCGAGATGGTGACGCTGTCCACTCTGATCGGACTGAGCGTCATCTTCACGATGACGATCCTCGCCTGGATCTTTCCGCAACCGGGGATCGGGCTGTGGGTCGCGGCCACTCAGGTGGTGCTGACCTTCGTCACGACGCTCATCCAGTACGCCTGGACCTTCTTCTATCTGCGTCTCGTCGAGGTCGAATCTCCGCGCGTCGAGATCGGGCCGTTCGGGATGCGAACGGGAGGCATGGGCGATCAACCGGCCCGCGAAGCGCCGCTCGAAGAGGAGCCGGCCGAGGCGGAGAGCTCCAGCCGATGAGAGCCGACGCTTCCCAACGCCGTGCCGCGCCGCCGGTCTCCGATTCATTCCTGCCCAATATCATTGGCGCGAGTCCAAAGATTCAGCGCATCCTGCGATTGGTTTCGCGCGTCGCGGCCACTGACAGCACCGTCCTGTTGCTGGGGGAGAGCGGCACGGGCAAGGAGCTGATTGCCCGCTCGCTCCACGTCCAATCGCGCCGCGCCCAGGGCCCCTTCGTGCCGGTCAATCTCGGCGCGATCCCCGAATCGCTCATGGAAAGCGAGCTATTCGGCCACGCCCGAGGCGCGTTCACGGGCGCGGGCCTCGAGCGACGCGGACTGATCGAGGCGGCGGACCGCGGGACGCTGTTCCTCGACGAGATCGGCGACATGCCGCCGCTCAGCCAGGTCAAGCTGCTGCGCGTGCTCGAGAACAACGAGGTGCGCAGGGTCGGCGAGGATACGCCACGGCACGTAGACGTTCGAGTGGTCGCCGCCACCCATCGCGATCTGCAGAACGAGATCGAAGCCGGGCGTTTTCGCGAAGATCTCTATTATCGGCTGAACGTCGTGCAGATCGAGCTGCCGCCGCTACGCGAACGCCGGGAGGACATCGGGCTCCTCGCCTCGTACTTCCTCGAGCGCGCGGCGCGCCGCGAGGGCCGGGATCGGATGAGCTTCTCGCCCGAGACGGCGGCGCTGCTCGAGCGCTACGATTACCCGGGCAACGTGCGCGAGCTCGAGAACGCGGTCGATCACGCGGTGGCGGTGGCCGAGGGCTCCGAGATCCAGCCGGGCGATCTGCCCGGCGCGATCCGCTTGCCGCGGATGCTGCCGCGAGGCGGCGAAGCGGACGGCGAGCCCGCCGGAGCGGGGGAGCGGCCGAGCGCGGGCGAGCTTGGCCTCCGCGAGGACTGGTCGCTCGCCGAGGTCGAGCGCGAGCACATTCAGCGCGTGCTGGCCCGGCATCACGGCAATGCCACCAATGCCGCGAAGCAGCTCGGCATCTCGCGCACCACGTTGTGGCGAAAGCTCCGGCAATACGGACTCAAGCGGACCAGCTGACCATGGCTTCCGAACGTCTCTACTACGACGACAGCTATACCACCCGCTTCCGCGCGCGAATCGAAGATCGTGCGACCGTCGGTGGCAAGCCGGCGCTGGAGCTCGCCGCCTCGTACTTCTACCCGGAGAGCGGCGGACAGCTCGCCGATCGCGGCGTGATCGGCGCGGCTCGCGTGCTGGACGTCCAGGCCGAGGACGACGGCCGCGTCTGGCACCTGATCGAGGGCGAGCCGGGGGGCGAGGAGTGTGAGGCGGAGCTGGATTGGGCGCGCCGGTTCGATCACATGCAGCAGCACACCGGCCAGCACCTCCTGTCGGCGGTGTTCGACGAACTGTTCGGGGCCGCCACGGTGAGCGTGCACTTCGGCCCGGCAACGTCGACCATCGACCTCGACACGGAATCGCTCACTCGCGATCGCGCCCGCGAGGCCGTCCGCCGCGCCAACGAGGTCGTTCTCGAGAACCGCCCCGTGACCGTGGCA
>DATKAB010000187.1 GCA_035498555.1 Candidatus Sulfotelmatobacter sp. | reverse complement strand
CCGCCTCCCAGCCGAGCTCGAACAGGTCGGAGTAGAACATCGGAATGTGCTCGTAGCGCTGCTCGGCCCCCGCCATGTTGGCGCCCACCACCCGGCCGTGCTCCCTGGCGTGGTCCTCGTGCTCGGTGCGCACGCGCATGCCGAGCGCGATCAGCGGATACTCCGCCACGTCGCCGGCCGCGAAGATGCGCGGCTCGGAGGTGCGCCCATACTCGTCCACCTCGATGCCGTGATCGCCCTCGATGCCGGCGGCGTCGGCGAGCTCGCTGTTGGGCACCATGCCCACGCCGGCGACGATCAACTGCGTGTTGATCTGGTTGCCGGCCGCGGTGCGCGCCACCAGCAACCCGCCGTCCTCCTCGATCGCCGTCACGCTCTCGCCCGCAACCGTCTCGACCCCCTTGCCTCGATAGTAGTCGGCAATGAACAGGCCGAGCTCGCGCGGCAACACGCGCCGCAGCGGATATTCCTCGGGGTAGACCAACGTCACCTGGCGATCCTTCCCGCGCAGCGCCGCCGCCAACTCGAGACCGATGAACCCCGCACCGACCAGGAGGACGTGCTGCACCTGCCCGAGCTGGCCGTCGAGACGCAGGTAGTCGTCGAGCGAGCGGTAGTACTGAACTCCGGCTCCGGTTCCGCCCGGGATCTCGAGCAACCGCGGTCGCCCGCCGGTGGCGAGCAGCAACCGCTCGTAGCCGATCGCCGTGCCACGATCGTCCCACACCTGCCGCGACACGGGATCGATCTCCACCACCTCGCGCCGCAGCGCCAGCTCGACGCCGTTCTCGGCGTAGAACGTGTCGGGGTGGACGGGCAGCTTGTCGCGCGTGTCCTTGCCGGTCCACAGACCCTTGGAGAGCGGCGGGCGGTTGTAAGGGGCGTTGTTCTCGCGCGATAGCATCAGGATCTTCCCCTCGCGATCGCGCGAGCGGATGCCTTCGACCGCCGATGCCGCGCACAATCCGCCGCCGACGATCACGTAGGGATAGCGGGATTCCATGTCGCCTCCACATCTCAGCCCAGCTCGCGGTGCAGTCCGCGCTTCCAGGTGCCGCGGGCGGCCCAGCCCACCAGGACGATCGCGCGCAGGATACACGTCGAGGTGATCAGCCACGCGACGCCGATCGCGCCGGTCCCCGTCCAGTCCGGAAGCCAGAACGCCAATGGGATTCGAATCAGCGAGAACACCGTGTAGATCGCAGAGATCTCGCGGGTGTGCCCCGAGCCGAGCAGCGATTCGCCGGTGACGATCTCGACTCCCGCGGCGACGAAACACAGGCTCAGCACGCGCACGTACGGCACGCCGACCCGCAGCACCCCGGGATCTCGGGTGAAGATGCCGAGCAGCAGCCGCGGGAACAGCAGATAGACCGCGGTGAGCGCGAGCGCGAAGCCACCGCTCCACTTGAGGCCGGTGCGCCACACTTCCATCGCGCGATCCGGGCGGCGGGCCCCCAGGTTCTGCCCGACCAGCGCCGCGCCCGCCGAGCCAATCGCCACCGATACCACGAACTCGAACGCCTCGACGCGATTGGCAATGCCGACCACCGCCATCGAGGCCGCGCCGAAGCGCGACGCCGAGCGCGCAAACGCGATGTAGACGACCGCGAACAGCAGACCGATCAGGCACGCGGGCAGGCCCACGCGCGCCAGCCCGCGGATGCGCACCGGCGCACCCTCGGCGTGACGGCGCAGCGGAAACGCGCGATGGCCGCGGGCCGCGAGCGTGAGATAGCTCGTCACCATCACCGCCTGGGCGATCACCGTCGCCCAGCCCGCGCCCGCGACGCCTAGGCGCGGGAAGGGACCGACGCCGTAGATCAGGAGCGGGCTGAGCGCGGCGTTGAGCAGTACCGCGCCGAGGTCGATCAGCAACGGCGTTCGGGTGTCACCCGAGGCGCGCATGATGCTCTCGCAGGTGAGCCCGAGCATCGGCAGCGGCGCCGCGGTCAGCACCACCGAAAGATAGCGCCCGCCCGAATCCACGATGGCCGCATCACCGCCCATCAGCTGGAACAGCCGCCGCGCGGCAAACAGTCCGGCCGCGGTTCCGACGAGCCCGAGCAGGAACGACGAACGCAGCCCCTTCCAGGCCGCGACCCCGGCCCGGTCGCGGTTGCCGGCTCCCATCAACTGGCTCACGTACGCGGTGACGCCGATCGCGAAGATGTCGTTGAGCGAATAGACCGACCACATGACGAAGATCGACGATGTCACGGCCGCGGTCGCCGATACGCCCAGCCCGCGCACCCAGATGGCGTCCACCCACTGATAGGCGAGGCGCAATGCCTGCGACGCCAGCACCGGCAGAGCGAGCCGGAGCAGCATCGAGGGAATCGGACGCGTCACGGCCTCGGGAAGCGGCGCATTCGGCACGGCAGCGGGCGCGGAGAATTCGGTCACGCGGCTCTCGGGCGAAGTGGAGATTCGGGGAGCGCGCTCAGCGTTCGAGCGCGAAGGGATTCAGATCGTAGGCGGGCCGAGCGCCGGTGGCCAGATCGGCGAGCACTTCGCCGATCGCGCTCGAGAACTTGAAGCCGTGGCCAGAACAGCAGCTGGCCACCAGAACCTGCGGGTGCGCAGGATGGGGGCCGAGCCGGAAGTGCTGGTCGCGCGTGCTGGTGTAAAGGCAGACCGCACGATCCACGCATTCCCCGGCGGCACCCGGCACGCAGCGCCGGAGGATCGCGCGCACCTTCTCGACCTCGTCGTCGCTGACCGCGCGGCGCACCTGGTCCGGATCGGTGGCTTCGCCCTCCATGTGAATCGCGAACTTGATGCGCCCCGCCCGGCGCGGAAAGCCGTAGATGAATCGCCCCGGCTCGTGCTCGCGGATGAAGATCGGAAAGCGCTCGGCGTCGAATGCCTCGATCGGGACGGTCGGCGCGAACCATACCAGCGGTTGCCTCGTGATCTCGAGCGGGAACAACGGTTCGCGCAGCAACCGGGGCAGCCACGAACCGGCGGCGAGAATCAGACGCCGCGCGCGATAGCTGTCGCGGCCGGTGGCGATGCGCACCCCGGCGCCGTTCGCCTGCCAGCCATCCACCGGTTCGTCGAAGCGCAACGCGGCTCCGGCCACGCGCGCGCCCTCGAGGTGCGTGGCCACGCACGCTTCGGGATCGAGCACGCCGGCCTGGGGCTCCCACACCGCCACGTCGTCGTCGTTGGGGCGATGCGCCGGGAAGCGCGCCGCCAGCGCCTCGGCGTCGAGCAGATCGTGTGGCAGTCCGTGAGCGCTCGCGCTCGCGAGCGCGCCGCTCACCAGTACCCCCTCGCGCGGCCCGATCATCAGACCGCCGGTCGATTGGAGCAGGTCGGCACCCGACTCGGATTCCAGCTCGAGCCACAGCTCCCACGCCCGCTTCACCAGCGGCACGTAGCGCGGATCCTCGAAATACGCGACGCGGATGATGCGGCTCTCGCCGTGCGAAGAACCGCGATCGTGCGGCGGCGCGAAGCGATCGAATCCGATGACGCGCTGCCCGCGGCGCGCGAGATGGTAGGCGGCGGCGCTGCCCATCGCGCCGAGTCCGGCGATCGCGACGTCGTAGCTCTCGCTCACGCCGCGACCTCGGGAGCGGTCGGCGGCGACTGGCCCGCGTCGCGATACACCGCGTACATGAGGCGCCCGGAGTAGGCGTCCATCAGGAAATGGAACAGCATGCCGGGGAACAGCGAGCGCGACAGCAGGTAGACCGCGGCGAGGAAACCGCCCACCAGCGAAGTGAGCAGGATGCCGCGCGGCCCCTGGTAGAGATGACCGAAGCCGAAGATCACCGACGACACCAGCGCCGCGGGAATCA
>DATKAB010000186.1 GCA_035498555.1 Candidatus Sulfotelmatobacter sp. | reverse complement strand
ACCGGCGCGCCGCGCGCCACGCCTCGAGCACGGTGGGCGCGACCGCCGCGCCGCACGGTTCGTGGTGCTTGACGATCACGCAGGCCGTCGAGTCGAAGCTCGCCGCGATCCGCACCGCCGCCTCGAGGTCGAGCAGATTGTTGTAGGAGAGCTCCTTGCCCTCCTTCCAGGCGTCGAGTCGCGCCTTCTCGCCGAGACGCGCGTAGAGCGCGCCGGCCTGGTGCGGATTCTCGCCGTAGCGGAGCGGGCGCACCCGCTCGAGCGCCAGCACGTGAATCGCGGGCGGCTCGTCGGCGCCGGCTTTCCCGGAGCGCCGTTCGAGCTCCCCGGCGATCGCCGCGTCGTAGCTCGCGGTGCGCGCGAACACCGCGAGCGCCCAGCGCCGCCGTTGCTCGAGCGACGGCCCGCCCGCCCGATAGGCGGCGAGCGCCTGGCCGTACTGAGACGGATCGTGCAACGCCACCACGTGCTCGTAGTTCTTGGCGGCGCCGCGCAGCAGCGCCACGCCACCGACGTCGATCTCCTCGACCGCCTGCGGCTCGTCGAGCTTCGAGGCGCGCTCCTCGAACGGATAGAGCGAGACCACCACCAGGTCGATGGGCGCGATCCCCTCGCGCTCGAGCTGCGCCGCGTGCGTGGGATCGTTTCGCCGCGCGAGGATTCCGGCGTGGATCCGCGGATGCAGCGTCTTCACCCGGCCCCCGAGCAACTCGGCCGCGCCGGTGACGCTTTCCACCGGGGTGACCTCGACACCGGCCGCGCGCAGGTGGGTCGCGGTGCCGCCGCTCGCCAACAGCCGCGTGCCGTGCGCCGCCAGCTCGCGCGCCAGTTCGGCGGCGCCGCTCTTGTCGCTGAGTGAGAGCAGCGCGACGCGCGGCCAGCCCGGCTCGATCTCGCGCGTCATGATCGCTCCCTCCGCCGGCCGCGCGTCACGACCGGCACCCCGCTCCCCCGGCTCGGCGCCGCTCATCGCGGCGCCCCGCTCAGGCGGCGGATCGCCTCGAGGTAGCGCTGCTGCGTGCTCGCCACGATGTCAGGCGGCAGTGCGGGCGCCGGCGGCTCGTGGTTCCAGCCGCTGCGATCGAGCCAGTCGCGCACCAGCTGCTTGTCGAAGCTGAGCAGCCGGCCGGCTTCGTATTCGGCGCGGTCCCAGTAGCGCGAGGAGTCGGGAGTCAGCACTTCGTCGATCAGCGTGAGATCGCTGCCGATCCTCCCGAACTCGAACTTGGTGTCGGCCAGCACCAGGCCGCGGCTCCAGGCGTGCTGGCGCGCCTCCTCATAGATCGAGATCGAGCGCTGGCGGAGCGCTTCGGAAGTCGGGCGTCCCACGAATTCGATCATGCGCTCGAACGAGATGTTCTCGTCGTGGCCGACGTCGTTCTTGGTCGCCGGCGTGAAGATCGCGGGCTCGAGTCGCGAGCCGTCCCGCAATCCCGCCGGCAGGCGAATGCCGCACACCGTGCCGCTGGCCTGGTATTCCTTCCAGCCCGAGCCGGTGAGGTAGCCACGCACCACGCACTCGATGTCGATCCGTTGCGCGCGGCGCACCAGCTGGGCGCGGCCGCGCAGCCGCTCGGCGTGAGGCGCGAAGGCGGAAGGGAAGTCGGCGGGATCGTCGCTCACCAGATGATGCGGCGCGGCGTTCGCGAGCCCGCGCATCCAGTAGGCCGAGATCGCCGACAGAATCACACCCTTCCCCGGAATCGGCGTGGGCAGGATCGAGTCGTAGGCCGAGAGCCGGTCGCTGGCCACGATCACCAGGTGATCGGGACCGGCTTCGTAGATGGTGCGCACTTTGCCGTGCCGCCACGGCGTCAGGCCGGGCAGTTCGACGGTGTGGAGCGCCCGGCGTGGGTCGAGCAGCTCGGGAGAAATCTCGATCGGCAGAGTCGATGCGTTCATGCTTGGACCTCCCGCCGCCTCACGGGACGGCGCGGTTGGGTGTGGGCGCACTCGACGCCGGCGCGCCCGACTGGCCGCCGACGTCGAAGTTCTCGAGAAGATACCGCGGAAGCAGCTCCATGCCGGAAATGGACGGCACGTCGATCGGCGCGTAGTTGTCGTAAGGGTCGACCAGCACGAACTGGAGCCCGGCGGCGCGCGCGCCGCGCGCATCGATCGAGAGCAGGTCGCCGACGTAGATCGTGCGCTCCGCCGCGATCCCGAGCCGGTCGATCGCGAAGCGGAAGATCCGAGGGTCGGGTTTCTCGATCCCCACGACTTGAGAATCCACCACGAACTCGAGCCCGGCGCGCACCCCGGACTCGATCAAGTGCTGCTCGGCCCGTCCGTCGGAGTTCGATACCACCGCAATGCGCAGCCCCATCGCCAGCGTGGCATCGAGCGCCGCGCGGGCGCCCTCGAGCGGGCGGCTCCACAGCCCATGGTCCCGATGGCGCGCGAGGAAGCCCGCCACCGCCTGCTCGACGATGGCGCGCGGTACGCCGGCCGCGGCCAGCATGCCTTCGAAATAGGCGTCGGTGTCGCCGCTCGCGCCGAGCGGTGGATGGATCGCGCCCGGGGCCTGCGGATGACCGCGGCTCGCGTCGTAGGCGCGGCGGCCTTCGATCTCGGCGTGACGAAGGGTCGAAGCGTCGAGCGGAAACCCGAGGCTGGTGACCGCTTCGCTCATCCATTCGAAATCGAGCCGCACCAGCGTGCCGCCGGCGTCGAACAACGCCGCCTGGAGTGGCGGCCGGCCGTCCATCGGCGAGTGCGCCGCGCTCAATTCGCCACCCCTCGCACCGGCCATTTGACCGGAGCCAGGCTCCGAAATCCGGCGCCCTCGCCCCACGCGATCCGCGCCCCCTCGCGCCGCCATGGCTCGGTGAGGTAGCGGCGAACGGTGCGCGGATAGAGCAGATGCTCGACGCGATGGATGCGGGTTTCGAGCGACGCCAGGTCGTCCTCCTCGCGTACGCCCACCGAGGCCTGCGCCAGGATCGGTCCGGAATCGAGCCCTTCGTCGACCAGATGCACCGTGCAACCGGTGGCGAGCGCGCCGTGCCGCCAGGCCTGGCCGATCGCGTCCAGGCCGGGGAAGCGCGGGAGCAGCGACGGGTGGATGTTGAGCACGCGGTCGGGATAGGCGTCCAGCAGAATCTCGTGGAGCCGGCGCATGAATCCCGCGAGCAGGATCACCTCGACGCGCCGCTCCCGCAACGCCGTGAGCCATGGCGACTCGTCTTCGAGCCGGGTGCGAAAGCGTCCGACCGGCGGCGTCACCGTCTCGATTCCCCTCCGGCGCGCCCGCTCGATCGCCGGCGCGTCGGCGCGATCGCTGAACAGCGCCCGCAGCTCTCCTCCCAGCTCCTCGGCCTCCGCGGCTGCCGCCAGAGCCTCGAAATTGGTCCCCTGCCCCGAGGCGAAGACCGCGAGGATCGGCGACGAGGAGAGCACGCCGCAATCTAGCAACCGCCCTCATCCGCGGCAAACCGCGAGTCCTGCTCCGAAGATTGCAGTCGGGTGAGGCTCCAATTCCCCATCGCAGCGCCCGTCGAGCCACGTGCGCCGCGATCTCAGCCGATGACCACGGTGGTGCGCGAGAGCGCGACCGCGGTCACGGCAGGCGCGGTGCCGAGATGCCGACCGCGGCCACTCCCTTCGACTCGACGGGGCCGAGCGATGCACGCTCGGTGGTGGGATCGCTCGTCCGCCAATCGAGCCGCTCCACGCCCGCGGCGCTCAGCTCGTACCACTGGGCGCCGTCGAGATCGGTGCGATCGAGCCGGACTCCTGCCGCTTCCAGCCGGGATAGCACCAGCGGCGAGGGATGTCCGTACACGTTGTGGAGGCCGCACGAGATGACGGCGCGCCGTGGATGCGTGCGCTCGAGGAATTGCACGCCCGTGGAGCTCGGCGAGCCATGGTGCCCGACCTTGAGCCAGGCGAGGTCGCCCCCGGCCAGGGATTCCTCGACGAGACTGTCGACGTCGGCGGTGAGGAGCGCGCGCGTCCCCCGGGTTTCGAGCTCGAGCACCAGTCCCGCGTCGTTATCGCTCGAGGTAGCGATCGCGACCAGCGCCGAATCGCCCTCCGGACGAGGAGGCCACAGGACTCGAACCCGGGGAGCGTCGCGCAGCGTGTCGCCGAGCGCCGCGAACTGGAAGCGCGGCGGAAGTCCGGCGAGGCGGGGCGGGCGCCACCACGCCCCGCGACTCCCGGCGCGCGCCCACTCGAATCGCGCCAGCGGCCCCGGCCGCCGGGGCAGTGGCGGCGGTCCGATCAGGCGCGCGATCGGCATCGACGACAGCAGCGCCTCGGCGCCCCCGGTGTGATCGCCGTCGTCGTGAGTCAGAGCCAGCGCGTCGAGCTCTCGGATCGCCGCCCAGCGGAGGAAGGGGCGAATCACGCCCTGCCCGGAATCGAAGCGCGGCGAACGCGGGCCGGTGTCCACCAGCCACCACCCGTCGGCAAGGCCGATCGCGATCGCGTCGCCCTGGCCGACGTCGAGCGCCAGGAGCCAGGCCCTCCCCTCGGGCGGCCGGGGCTCGCGCGCGCTCAAGGCCAGCGCGGCGCTCAGCGCGCAGCACCAGAGCCCGAGCGCGAGTGCGCCAAATCGCGCCGGCGACGTCCCGCCGCGGCGAGATTCGAGGTCGCGGGCGCGACACGCCGCCAGCACCAGCAGCACCGCACCGGCAGCACTCAGCACGGCGACCGCCGGCTCGTGGCCGGTAGCGATCAGCGCCGACGGGAATGAAGCGGCGCGTTCAGTCACCTGGATCAGCGCCCGACTCAAGAGTTCGCAGGCCGAGAAGCCGAGATGTCCCGCACCCGGAAGCAGCGCTTCGAGGGTGACGGCGATCCACGCCGCGGCGAGCAGCAACCCGGAGAGCGGCACCGCCACCAGGTTGGCGAGCGCGCCCGGCCACGACACGCCGTGCGTCCAGGCGATCAGGATCGGCGACGAGACCAGTTGCGCGCAGAGCGTGGCGGCGAGCGGCGCGAGCACTGCGCGGGCCCGCGGCGCCCCCTCGAGCAGAGGCGGCGCGAGCGCCGCCAGGCCGAGCGAGGCCGCGAACGAGAGCTGGAAGCCGAGGTCGCGCGCCCAGCCCGGCGCCATCGCCAGCAGCAGCAACGCGCTCACCCCCAGGCCCTGGATGGGATCCGCCGCGCGCCGTGCGATGCGCGCGCCGCCCAGCCAGCACTCGGAGACTGCGGCGCGCATCAGCGACGGGATCGGCCCCGCGAGTCCGGCATAGAGGAGCGCGGCCAGCGCGCCGGCGGCTCCACGCG
Source organism: Candidatus Sulfotelmatobacter sp. (assembly GCA_035498555.1). NCBI lineage: Bacteria > Pseudomonadati > Acidobacteriota > Terriglobia > Terriglobales > Candidatus Korobacteraceae > Candidatus Sulfotelmatobacter > Candidatus Sulfotelmatobacter sp. Next base: position 30,124 of record DATKAB010000186.1, on the reverse strand, counting down.
CGGCCACGCCACCGCCCGCGCTCGCCACCATCATGCGGGTCGCGGCGGCCAGGGCGCTCACGTGGAGTCCGCTCAACGCCAGCAGGTGGATGAGTCCGGCGGCGCGCAGTCCGGCGTCGAGCGCCGGGGAGAGATCGGAGCGATCGCCGGTCACCAGCGGAAGCACCAGCGACTCGGCGGTCGGACTCAAGCCGGAGTGGAGCCGCGATTCGATGCCGCGCCGCCACCGGGCCAGTGTGGCGCGGATCACCGTGGCCAGGAGCGGCGGGGGAAGCGCGCGCACCGTGAAGGCGCGGGCGTTTGCGAGGATGCCTGCGGCATCGGCCGCGCCGCGCGGATCGAAGCCGCCGGGATTGCGCGGCGGGGAGGGCGGCTCGAGATTCGCCAGGCACTCGAGGCGATCGCCCCATTCAGGGCGGGACTCCTGCGGCAATCGCACCCGCAGGAGCGCTCCGCGCGGCAGCGGCGGCGTCGCGGCGATCACGCGGCCCATCACCGTGACGCGATCGGTGGCGAGATCGGGCGGCGTCACGACCTCGCAGCTCAGCCGATAGAGCCGATCGGTACGCACCTGCCGGCGCGCGTGCTCGAGCCCCTCGTGATGGGCCGCGCCGCGCGTCGCGCCGCCCGCCAGCATCGCCAGCGACAGGAGCAGGTCGGAGACCACGCGACTTGCTCGGCGGACTCTGAACGCCATGGCCACCAGCGCGAGGCCGAGCACGAGCGACACCGCCGCCGGAACGGCCGGACCCATCAGGATTCCGAGCCACAGCGCGACGGCGAGTGGCGCCGCGTTCCTTCCCCCCATGCGCAGGCCCACCGGAAAACGCCGTGCCACGTCGCGCCCGAGCGGCGCAAAGGAAATACGAGCGTGGGCAGCGAAGGAGCGCCCACGCCGTGGGCGGAACTGCGCGCGGAGTGGGCGGCGCTACTTCTTCGGCGTCGGCGTCGCCTGCAGCGCGGGGAGGATCTCGCTGAAGAATTCGTCGCCGGTGGTGGTGGACGAGCTCACGTAGAACAGCGTGCGCCCCTGATCGTCGAGCAGCGTGATCGGGAATACCGCCGAGCCCACCACGCCGCCCGGCGACTTCATCGTCGTCATCTCGTAGCGTCGCCAGGTGCCCTCGGGCTGGCGAACGTGCAGCCACATGTCGCGCACTTCGCCCGGCGTGACGCCGTCGAGGTTGGCGGAGAGCACGGTGGTCTGATCGGGGCTCAGCCGCAGCGGCAGGCCGAGCACCTGGAGCCGGGGCCGATCGGCGGCGAGCCCCAGCTCGAATTTGGCAAAGCGCTGGTTCCCGCCGGGGAGATCGATCACCTGAACCAGCGACTGCTCCCCGCGGCTCTCGACGCGCACGCTGTGCGGACCTCGCGGGAGCTCGAGCGTGAGCGGCGTGACGCCGCGATGCTCGCCATCCACGTAAACGTTCGCGCCGTTCAGGTCTTCGGAGCCCTCGGCATCGGTCCAGCTCGCGCGCACGTCGATGACGCCGGTGGCCGGCGAGGACATGGGCCGCGCCACCACCTGCGCGGTCTCGTTGACGCGCACCTGCACGGTCTGTCCCCACGACTGGAGGCCGGGTCCCGAGAAGTGAAGATCGTGCGCGCCGGGCATCATGCTGTCGACGGTCACCGGCGCGAGCCCGCGGGGCGTCCCATCCACGGTCACCGCCACCGGAATCGAGCTGTCACCCGAATAGACGGAGAGCGATCCCCACAGCCGGGCCTCGAGCGGCACGTGATCCCCGCGCATGCCCTTCACCGTGAACGAGGCGCTTCCCAGATCCGCGAATGAGAGGCTCACGGTGTGAGTTCCGGGTGCCACTTCGAGGGTGGCCGGAGTCCTTCGCACGAGATCCTTTCCGTCCACCGCGATCCACGCACCCGGCGGGTGACTGCTCACTTCGACTTCATAACGCGCGCCGCCGAGCCCCACCGCGCGGAGCAGATGACTGAAGGCGTTGCTCTCCCCCACCTCGCGATCGGTCTGGATTCCGCCCACCATCCATCCGATCAGGAACAGCAGCACCACGAGCGCCCCCCAGGCCCAGGGCCGACTCCACCAGGGACGCACGACGCGCGGCGGCTCGGCGGCCGGCCACTCGGGATGCAGGGGCACGCGCGTTCTTGGGCGTGGCGGGGTGCGGCGAGTTTCGAAGGCCGTTTCCGCGAGCGGATCGGTCGCCATCGGCGGTTCGCTCGCCGGGGCGAGGTCGGCAGGAGAAAGCTCCATCGGTTCCACGAGCGGCTCGACCGGCACGAGGTTCGCCGTCGGAACTGGCGGCGGGATGGAAGCCGCGGGCGGCGGCGCGGGTGGCGGCGCACTGGCGATCGGCGCGGTCGCGATTGGAGACGGCTGCACGGCGGGTGCTGCCGGCGCGACGTTCGCGGGAACCCGAGGCGCGGCTGAAGCCTGCGGCCGCGACGGCGACGATCGCACCGTCACCTTGCCCTGCGGCACGTAGGCGGGCGGCGCTGGCGGCGGCGCCATCGAGCCCGACTCCGCGGGAGGAATCGCGACCGGCGCGGCCGACGGCTGCGGCTGCACCGCGGGTGCAGGCGACAGCGGCACAGGTCCCGTGCTGCGTGGCACGAACATCGAGGGGTTGCGTGCCGTGATCGAACCGGGGAGCGGTGGTGGACCTACCGTCTGACTGCTGGGCTCCCAGGGAGTCACTCCTTCGAGACGGAAGTCCGACAGGCTTCCCACCGGCGGAGCGGATGGCGCGGCCAGCGGAGCGCTCGGCGCGGCCGGCGGAGCGGATGGCGCGGCCAGCGGAGCGCTCGGCGCGGCCAGCGGAGCGGATGGCGCGAGCGGGGGCGTCGCGGCCAGCGGAGCAGGTGCCTGGGGCGCAGTGACCGCGGGAGCCGCCGGCGGCGCGAGCGCCTCGGGCTCGGCCGGAGCAGGGGTCAGCGCTTCGATCACCGGGAGCGGGGTCGGCTCGACGGTCCGCGCGGTCAGCTCCGCCGGCTCGGGACTAGGCGGAACCTGATCGGGCAACGAACCGGCGGCGATCTGCTCTTCGCTCCACTCCGAGATCGCGCCGGCATCCGGGGTCTCTCGAGTGACATCGGCCGCCGGTCGCGGGCGCTGGCGCCGGGTGAGCCAGCCGGTGATGCGATGCCACCAGTTGCCGCTCGGCCGGTGCTGCTGGGATTCGGCGCCCGCTTCCTCGGGCGCCGATTCGCCGTCGTAGACCACGGTCCAATCCGAGCCGGATGGCTCCGCCGGCGTCTCACCGGGGGCGGCGGCGCCCGGCGGCGAGGTCGGCTGATCGGCGAGCGCCTGCGGGGGCGACACGACCGCCACCGGCGTCGGGTCCGGATCGGATTCGGGCACCCAGGCCGCATCCACCGAGGCCGCGATCGGCTGCGTGCCGAAGGGAATATCGAGCCCCATGTGGAGTCGGACGCGATGGCGCGAGTCGATCGCGAGCGAGCGCGCTTCGTTGCCGGCCTGATCGCGGATCCTCACCCACTCCACCGTCACGTGCTGATCATCGAGCCACAGATCGGGAGTCGTCTCTCCCACCCAGCCGAACGCGACCTGTTGAGGCGTTCGCACGAACGCCATCGAGAGTGGAGCGGTTTGCTTCGAGCGGCTCCAGAGCTCGGCATGCGAGAACAGCAGACCGGTGAGGAGATGATGAAGGAGTGCCGGAATCGGGCGAGCGCCGGTGTCGCCAGCGGCGGTCTCGCGAGAGACGGCCACCAGGTCGCGCAACCAGGCTTCGAGCTCGTCGGCATCGAAGCTGGCCGGTGCCCCCAGCAGCACCACCTCGATGCCGGGTCCGCGGACCGATGTGGTCAGGACTTCGCCACGGCCGCGGGCCGAAACCATCCACTGGCGGAGCTCAGTGGTGGCCACATTCATATTGAGGGGTTCCCTCCCCTTGGAACGGGCACGGCAGTGCCTGCACGCGTCAGCGGCACGCTAGCCAAGTGCCGCGCAAGTGTCAATGAGTTACGAACTTGTGGCATAGCTCTTGCGGCCGGAATGGGGTGGTGGCCGGCTAACCTCTCCAGAATCGAGCGGGTCGACTCTTTCCATGGGTCAACCCGCACGGCCCGGCTTGCATCCTGCATGCCGGAGCCGGTAGCTTGCCGCGGTTCGGGCAGGGCCGAGCCTGGGGTCCCGGGAGAGTTCCTTTGACGAAGAAGACGAGACCGATCGTGCTCCTGCTGCTCGCGGCGCTGGCGCTCGCCCCCCTCTGGGCGGGCCCGTCGCGTGCTCAGGTCCTGGCCGCCGCGCCCGCCGATTCGACGCGCGCGCCCCGGCTCGGCGAGCTGCGCTCGGCCTACCAGCGGGCCTGGAAGCTCAAGCACGATGGCCGGCCCGAGCTGGCGCTCCAGGCGGCCATCCAGTCTTTGATCGAGATCGAGGCCGATCTCTCGGCGGATCCCAACGCCACCGAACGTCTCGAACTGGTGGATCTGCAGAGCCGATTCGAGGGCCTGCGCGACGTCGCCCGGCACGACTGGGAATCGCAGCCGCCGGTCGAGCCGGGCAACGAGGCCGACGAGCGCGTGCTCAACGCCCCCGCCGTCGAGGAGCTGCAGCCTCAGTTCAACACGGACGTCTATCGCTGGATCGAGTTCTTCACCGGCAACGGCCGCTCGACCTTCGAGCGCTGGCTCAAGCGCTCCGGCCGCTACATGAGTCTGTTCCGCACCATCCTCCAGCGAGAGGGCCTGCCGCCCGATCTCGTGCACCTGGTGTTCGTGGAGAGCGGCTTCAATCTCAACGCCCGCTCGGTCTCGCACGCGGTCGGCCCGTGGCAATTCGTGCGCTCGAGCGCCCGGCTGTTCGGCCTCGACGTCAACCAGTGGGTGGACGAGCGCAAGGACCCGGAGAAGTCCACGGTGGCCGCCGCCCGCTACCTGAAACACCTGTACTCGATCTTCGGCGACTGGCCGCTGGCGCTGGCTTCGTACAACGCCGGCGAAGGCACCATCCTGCGCGCGATCAAGAGCCAGGGCACCACCAACTACTGGGACCTCAAGCTGCCTCGACAGACCGAGGACTACGTCCCGCAGTTCATGGCGGTACTGGCGATCAGTCGGGATCCGGTCAAGTACGGATTCGACGACGTCGAGCTCGACGACCCGATGGAGTTCGACGAAGTCGCGCTCAAGGGCGCGGTGGATCTGCGCAGCGTGGCGCGGCTCGCCGAGTGCGGCGTGGACGAGCTCAAGGAGCTGAACCCCGCGGTGGTGCGCCACGCGCTGCCCGGCAAGGACGGCATCACCACCGTCCGCGTGCCGCGCGGCAAGGGCGAGCTGATTTCGAGCAAGCTGCAGGCGGGCGCTTCGATTCCGCTGGCCGACGTGACGGTGAGACACCGCGTGCGCAGCGGCGAAACCCTGCAGGCGATCGCGAATCAGTACCATGTCAGCGCTCAGGCCCTCGCACGCGCGAATGGCATCGGCCGCAAGCGTCCGCTCCGCCGAGGGATGGTGCTGGCGGTCCCGGCGTCCCGCGACCTGGATGCGCCGTTGCTGGTGGACGCGAGCGATCCGCGCGCTTCGACCTCGTACGTGCCGCCGCGCGAGCTCAAGGTCCCGGCCCAGCTCTCCGGGCAGTCCACCGCCGAAGGCCGCACCACGCACGTCGTGCATCGCGGCGAGACGCTCGCCTCGATCGCCGATCAATACGGGTGCTCGGCCTCCGACATCCGGCGCTGGAACCATCTGAGCACGACCTACCTCCGCCGCGGCACGCGGCTGAAGATCCGCTCGAGCGCGGCCGACAGCGCCGGTGTCGAGGCCGCCGCCGCCGACAGCGCCCAGATCGCCGGGCTCAAGGCGCCGCCGAAGCGACGCCACCACTCGCGATCGCGCCAGACCAGCGCCATCGCCGACGACGGCTCGCCTCATGTGGTGGTCCAGTCGGGCGACACGCTGTCGGACATCGCCAAGCGACATGGAGTGAGTGTCACGTCGTTGATGCGCGCCAACGGCCTCACCAGCAGCCGGGTTCGCGCCGGGCAGCGTCTCAGGCTGCCGAACGGTTAGACGGCCGATTCGGACGCGCGCCTAGCCGGCGCGCCGCAGCATGACCAGCGTGATGTCATCACTCCGCTGGCCGCCGGCCGTGAACGCTTCGACCTTCTCCACCAGCCCGTCGGCCACTTGCTCGAGGTCGGGCAGCTTCGCCAGCTCGAGCAGGGCATCGCGGATGCGATCGTCGCCGAAGAATTCCTCTCCGTTTCGCGCCTCGGGAATGCCGTCGGTGAACAGCGCGAACAGCGAGCCGGGCTGGAGCTCGATCGAGCGGCTCTCGTACGGGAACTCCGGGAGCACGGCGAGCGGCACGCCGTCCGCAGGCAGCGCGGTGACACCGTTCGGGCCGAGCACCAGCGGCGCATTGTGGCCGGCGTTCACGTAGGTGAGTCGGCCGCTCCCCAGGTCCAGCTCGCCGAGGAACAGCGTCACGAAGTGGCCGGAGTCGGTGCCGCGGTGCACCACCGCGTTGAGCCGGCGCACCAGCTCGCCGACCTCGCCGGCGGCGTCGTAGAGAACGCGTGCCGACGACAGCACCGAGGACATCAGCAGCGCCGCGCCCATTCCCTTTCCTGACACGTCGCCGAGCGCGAAGATCAGGCGGCCGTCCGGGCGCAGGTAGAAATCGTAGAGATCGCCGCCCACTTCGTAGCAGGTGAGCAGGCGCGCCGCGCACTCCCACCCGGCCAGCCCCACCGGCGGGTCGGGCAGCAGGTTCTGCTGGATGCGCGTGGCAGTGGCCAGCTCCTGCGCCATGCGCTGGCTGGCCTGTTCGGCTTCGAGCAGCCGGGCGTTGGTGATCTTCACCGCCGCCATGTTGCCGAGCAGGGTCAGAATCTCGAGTTGCTCCTGCCCGTAGGTGACGGTGAAGTCGGAAGTGTCGGCGTAGAGCACGCCCAGCACCTTCTCGTTGTCGAACAGCGGCACCGCCATCGCCGAATGCACGGCGAGCGCGATGATGCTCTCGCGCGCGGCAAAGCGCGGATCCATCGCGGCATCGGCGGTGATCACCGACGTGCATTCGTTGAGCACGGTGTCGAGGATGGCGCGAGAGATCGCGAGCGGCTGCCGCGCGCTGCCACCGCGGAAGCGACCCGCCATTTGCACCGGCTCGGCGCCCGGTCGATCGCGCAGCAGCAGGATCAGGCGGCTGGCGGGAATCGCCTTCTCGACGAACTTGAGGATCTCCTCGCAGGTTTCATGCAGCGGGCGCGGCAACACCAGCACGCGGCCGGCTTCAGCCAGCACATGGACCAGCCCAGGACTCGCGGCGGTCGAGCCGCTGCGGCCGAGAATGTCGCGCGCGTTGAGCCGGAGCGACGAGCTGACGCCCTGAGAGGGTGTCCACTGGGTCAGTTCCTCGGCGGCCTCCCCCAGCACGCGCAGGATGACGCTGCCGATCTCGAGCAGGTCGGATTCCTGGAGCCGGGTGGGTTGCGGCGCCTCCTGCTGGTTCACGCGTGTCCCGTTGCGGCTGCCGAGGTCGCGGATCCACCAGCCGTCGGCGAGATGGACGATCTCGGCGTGCTCCTTGGAGACGGTCGCGTCGGCGATTTGGATGGCATTGCGCGACGAGCGGCCGATCCCCAGGCGCTCGCCCTGGAGCGGCCAGATGCGCGGCTCGCCATTCACCACCGCCTGCAATCGAAGCGTCATCGAGAAGCTCTCCGGCTTTGCATCATCCGCGACCGCCTCAATGCATGGACTCCGGGCCGTCCACCACGCCGCCGGCCGGGACATCGCCGGCGAACGCCGATTCGGTGACGAACGCGCCGATCCGCGCGTTGCGCCCGACCTTCAGCCGGGCGGGGAGGCGCGCGCCCTTGCCCACCACCAGCAGCCCGCTCGAGAGATGTTCGGGGCAGGCGCGGTTCGGGGTGCGCGCTTCGCCGGAGCCGATCACCGCCTGCTCGCCGACGTGAACCTCCTTGTCGACGATCGCGCGGTCCACCACCGCCTCGCGACCCACGACCGTATCATGCATGACGATGCTGTCGCGCACCGTGGCGCCGCGCGCCACCGTGACGCCCGGGAACAGCACCGAGCGCTCGACGCGGCCGGCGATGCGGCAGCCGTTCGCCACCAGACTCTCGGCGACGCGGCCGCCGTGCTCGAAGCGAACCGGCGCGCGATCGGCGCTCTGCGTGTGGATGATCCAGTCGGGATCGGCGAGATCGAGCGGCGGAGTCTTCGAGAGAAACGCGAGGTTGGCCTCGTAGTAGGAGTCGAGCGTTCCCACGTCCTGCCAGTAGTCGCCGAAGCGATAGGCGTAGACGCCGGCGTCGCGCGCCACCAGGCGCGGCAGCAGGTCCTTGCCGAAGTCGTGGCTCGAACCGGGATCCTCGGCGTCTTCCACCAGCCAGCGGATCAGCGATTCGCGATCGAACAGGTAGACGCCCATCGAGGCGAGCCGCGAGGGCGACGACTTCGGCTTCTCGCGGAATGCGATCACACGCCCGTTGGCGTCGGTTTCGAGGATGCCGAACGAGCTGACCTGCGACTCCGGCACCTCGGTGACCGCCACCGTGACCCCCGCACCCTTCGCGGTGTGGAAGGCGAACAGCACGTTGTAGTCCATCTTGTAGACATGGTCGCCCGACAGGATCAACACCTGATCGGTGCGGCGACGGCGCAGATGGATCAGATTGCGGTAGATCGCGTCGGCGGTGCCCTGATACCAGTCGCTCTCCAGCATACCCAGTGCGGGCTGCAGGATTTGGACCCCGCCGCGATTTCGGTCGAGATCCCAGGGTCTCCCGGTTCCGATGTGCTGATTGAGCGAGGTCGGCCGGTATTGCGTCAGCACGCCGATGTCGAAGATGCCCGAGTTCACGCAGTTCGACAGCGTGAAGTCGATGATCCGGTACTTGCCGCCGAACGGTACCGCCGGCTTGGCGCGCCGTTCGGCGAGCAGGCACAGCCGGCTGCCCACGCCTCCGGCGAGAATGAAGGCGTAGCGCGTGGTCCTCACTCCGACACCTCGTGCCACACCCGGCTCGGGATCACGGTGCCGGCATCCACGGGTCCGTCGCCGAACGAGCCGGGCGTCGCGCCCACTCCCACCATCACCGCGCGCCCGAGCCGCGCGCCCGCCGGCACCACCGCGTCCTTGCCCACCAGGGTCAGGCCCTCGAGCCAGGCGTGCTCCCGGTGCTGGGGAGGTTCTCCGGAGCCGATTTCGGCGCCGGCGCCGACGCGGACGTACTTGTCGAGTATCGCGTGGCGCACGTGCGCGCCACGCTCGATGCGCACGTCACTCATCACCACCGACTCCACCACCTCGGCGCCGGCTTCGACGCTCACGCCGGGCGACAGCACCGAGCGCCGCACGGCGCCCGAGACGCGGCAGCCGTTCGCGACCAGGCTGTCCTCGAGGATCGCGCTCGAGCCGATGCGCACCGGGGGGCGTTCCTCGTCGCGCGTGAGGATGGGCCAGCGCTGGTCGTCCAACACCAACCTCGGCACCGGTGCCACCAGCTCGAGGTTGGCCCGATACAGCGAGCCCACCGTCCCGACGTCCTCCCAGAACCCCTGGAACTCGTGAGCGACGACCCGCCCTCCCGCCTGCAGCATGGGCCGAAGCACATCGAGCACCATGTCCACCGGCTTCGACTGGATCAGCTCGCCGAGCGCCTCGGTGTCGAACAGGTAGATGCCCATCGACGCGAACGGCGTGTCGGCGCGCTCGGGCTTCTCGACCAGGGCGGTGACGCGCCCCTCGCGATCCACGGTGGCCATGCCGAATCGCCGCGTCTGATCGGCCGGCACCCGCGTCACCGCGATGGTGGCCGAGGAGCGGCGCTCGAGATGAGTGGCGAGCAGCGCGCGATAGTCCATGCGATAGACGTGGTCGCCCGAGAGGATCAGCACGCGCTGCGGATGGCGCTCCTCGATGAAATCCCAGTTCTGCGCGATCGCGTCGGCGGTGCCGCGGTACCAGCCGGCGTGACTGCGGGTGAGATAGGGCTGGAGGATGGTGACGCCGCCGCCGCGCCGATCGAGATCCCAGGGCCGGCCGGCGCCGATGTGATCGTGCAGCGAGGTGGGCGCGTGCTGGGTGAGCACCCCGATCCGCTCGCCGCCCGAATGGCAGCAGTTGCTCAGCACGAAGTCGATGACGCGGTACTTGCCGCCGAAGGGCACGGCGCTCACCGCTCGTTCAGCGGTCAGCACCCCGAGGCGCTCGCCCCCGCCCCCCGACAGCACCAGCATCATGGTGTGGCGCACGGCTTCCCCCCGGAGCGCCGCGACGCACTCGGCGGCGGAACTCGAAGCCGGCAGGTTATGTAGCGATTCGCGCTAGGTCAAGAACCGGCGGAGCCGCGCCTCGGATCGTGGAGCGCAAGGCGCGTGAGCGCGAGGAGCAAGACGGATTCCTCGAGATACTTCGTCGCGGGGAGCGACCGAGCCTCGCCGCGATCGCCGATCGGAGGCGCTGCCTTCCCGGTTACCAGCTCCAGCCAATCGAAATCAGCTGGGAAGGATCGAACGACGTGTCGCTCGGGAAGTCGGGATTGTCGGACGCGAAGAAGCGCGTGATCGACACGGCGTAGTCGGCGCCGAACTGCTTGTAGCGAACGCCGGCCCCCAGGGTGAGATCCTTGCCGTAGGCGCCCGCGCGCAGCGCCACCATGTTCGCGTACCAGTACTCGAGGCCGGTGCGGATGTCCCAGGTCTGCCCGCCCAGCGAGATCTCGCTGTCCAGGCTGCGGCGTTCGAACCCCCACGCCAGGTCGAATCCCCAGGTGATCGCGTGCCGCGGCGCGGGGAAGAAGTTGACGCCGATGCCGGTGTCGAGCGTGGGCGATATCTGCTCGTGCGTGCCATTGCTCCAGGCGATGTACGTGGTGGTGAGATCGTGGGCGGATGCGCTGAGCGTGATGGCGTCGGTGGGCATGTAGAGGAGGCCGCCGTCGAGCCCGGCGCCCCACGAGGTCACGTGCTGGCCGGGAATCGTGTCGGGGATGCTGCTGTGAACGAACTTGAGGTTGAGCCCGTAGGCCCAGTGAGGGCCGTGCTGTCGCGCGTACGAGATCATGCCGGCGGCGTCGTAGCTGCTAGCCATGAAGATGCGATCGGGCGGGATCAGCAGGCGCTCGCCCACCTCCCACTTCCCGTCGCCTTCGCCGAAGTCGAAGGTTCCCGGCTGGCCGTCGGCCCCGTAGTCGAGGAACTCGCCGGGCTTGAGATCGCCGGGGCGCGGAGTGACGGGAATGTCGTCGGTGGACAGCCGGATCAGCGTGACGCCGAGCGCGGCCTTCTTTCCGGTCTCGCCGCCGAGCGGCATCACGCCGCCGAGATAGTCGTGCACCAGCAGGTCGCCGAATCGCCAGTCGTGCTGCGCCGTGACTTCCCGGTAGGGCAGGTAGACCATTCCTGCGGGGTTCCAGTAGGGCGCCGAGGCGTCGTCGGCGACCGCCGTGAAGCCGCCGCCCATGCCGATCGCGCGGGCGCCGACCGGAATCTTGAGGAATTCACCGGCGTATTTCGTGGCCTGGGCCGGGCGGCTGCCGAGGAGGGAGACGATCAGGACGAGCGGCAGCGCGGAGCGTAGGTGCTTCATATTTCCTCGGGTTCTCTCCCCTCCGGCCGGACGAGAGACCCTAGGAGTCCCTCATCTCAGCTGTCAACCGTCCGCGGAATGGGCTTCCACTCCGGCAGACTCACTTCTCCGATCGGCCGGCCGATACGCCACTCGCCTCGATTGCGAATCAGCTCGGCGGCGGTCTTGAACACCTGCTCGCCGCCCCCGCCGAGCGGAACGAAGCGCACTTCGTACGTGACCATCACCCGGCCACTCTCGACCGGCAGCGAACGCACGTTCGCGAGGCGCAGCGCGGTCGTCGGCGGCAGGAACCACAAGCTGCCGGGCGACGGCAGATCGCGCCCGGGTTCGATCAGGCATTCCTCGGCCGTGAAATCGTCATCGTTCCGCAGCGCCTGCCAGTAGGTATCCAGCGTGGCGCCGGGAGAGCGGAACCTCGGGTCCGCCCGCCAGGGCTCCCCGGTCCCGAGCAACATGAGCGTCACCAGTGCCGCCAAGATCCACTGGAGAACTCCCGGCCGCCGGGCAGGCGACAACACCGGCTCCGGCGTGACGGGGCCCACGCTTCCTACCCCGCTTGCGGGCGGAAGCGTTCCAGTTTCTGGTGGGGAGATTCGCGGCGGAACACGATCGAGCTGCAAACCGGGCCTCGGACCTCCGGTTCCAGACGGACCGGAGCGAGGAGCTTCCGTGCGTGAGCGCGCCCGCTGACCGCGCGCACAGGCCACCCTTGCCTGCATGACAAACGGAACACGCCCCCATGCGCAGGAATCGTTCCCGCAGGCGGACCGAGGCTCGGGATTTTCGACGCTCGCGCGTCACCTCAACGCTAGTACTGCAATGCCCAGCACTTCAAGAGGTTGGGCGCCGGCGCCTGAACCGCTCGAATGGCCGCTCCGTGGCGGCGGTCCGCGGCGCGCCGCGGCGGCGGCGCTTCGAGGGGCCAGCGGCTGAGGGCCTGCGCCCGGGACGTGGCGGATTTGCCCCGCTCGGCCGCTCGTCTCCCCGGCGCCAGGGTCGCTGCGGGCGGGGTTCGAATGGCCGCTGCCGGGGTCCGCGAGCGCGTCTGCGGGGACCGCCCGCGGGCGCCTCGAGCGGGCCAGGCCGGCGGCCATCTCGCCGAGCGGGGCGTGGAGCGAGGGGCCGCCTACCCGCTTCCCGCCCACTGCGCCCGAGACGCGGGCGGCGCTCGCCGCGGGAGCGGCTCTCGAGTTTCGCCCGACCCTCAACGCGGGAGCGACCCTCGAATCGCGGGCGGCGCTCGTCGCGGGGCCGGCTCTCGAATTGCGGGCGGCGCTCATCGCGGGAGCCGCTCTCGAGTTTCGCCCGACCCTCATCGCGGGGCCGGCTTTCGAATCGCGGGCGGCGCTCCTCGACGGCGTGAAATCTCCGGCGCGGTCGAGCGCGATCGCGCTCGAAGCTGCGCCGCCCCGTGAACTGCGAGCCTCTCGACCCCCGCAGCTGCGGCCTCGCCGAGGCGGCCCGCAAGGCCGCCACCTCTTCATCGGACAGCTCGCGCCACAGGCCGCGCGTCAGATCGCCGAGCTTGAGCGGCCCATAGCCGTAGCGATGGAGCCGCCTCACCGTGAGCCCGACCGCCTCGCACATGCGGCGCACCTGGCGCTGTCGCCCCTCGTGAAGCGCCAGCTCGATCACCGCCTCGCCGGAATCCGAGTCGCGCAACCACACCTGGGCGGGCGAGCTGACGATTCCGGGCTCGAACTCGACGCCGTTCTGGAGCCGCGCCAGCTCGCGCTCGTTCGGCGCACGATCCACGTGAACGCGATAGCGCTTGGCGACGCCGTAGCGCGGATGCATGAGATGGTGGGCGAGCTCGCCGTCGTTGGTGAGCAGCAGAAGTCCGCTGGTGTCGGCGTCGAGGCGCCCGACCGGAAAGAGCCGCGGACCCGGCGGCAGCAGATCGCGGAGCGAGCGCCGGCCTTCCGGATCGCTGAGGGTCGAGATCACGCCGACCGGTTTGTGGAGCATGTAGTAGCGAGCGGGCGCCGGGCCGGGCAGCGGACGGCCCTCGACCTCGATCCGGTCCCGTTGGGGCTCGATCGCGCGCCCCGGCTCGGTGACCACCTCGCCGTTGACGCGCACCTTGCCCGCCTGGATGAGCGCGTCGCACTTGCGCCGCGCGCCGATGCCGCGCGAGGCAAGCAACTTGTTGAGGCGCACCGATGACCTCAGGGCTCGAGTTCCGCGGCCAGCGGAGGAGGCGACGCCGACTCGGCCTCGTCGTTCTCCGCCGCGCTCGGGGACTCGTTCTCGAGCTCCTCGAGCGGCTCCACTTCATGGCGCAGGAAGCCGCTCCCGGCGGCCTCTCCGGCGGCGAGATCGGTGGCGACCTGCGAGACGACCTCCAGTTCCATCATGTCGAGCTGCTCGGGCTCGCGCGCCGCGACCAGCGCCCGAAGCTCCTCGGGCCGCGGCAGCTCGCTGAGGTCCTTGAGCCCGAAGTAGTCGAGGAATTCCTGGGTCGTGCCGTAAAGCAGCGGCCGGCCGACCACCTTCGAGCGACCGCGAATCGTGACCAGGGTGCGCTCGAGCAGGGTGCCGAGCACGGCGCTCGAATCCACGCCGCGAATGGATTCGACCTCGGTTTTCGTCACCGGCTGCTTGTAAGCGATGATCGCCATGGTCTCGAGCGCGGCGCGCGAGAGCCGCATCCGCTTCTTGCCGCGCAGCAGCCGGCCGACCCACTCGGACTGAGCGGCGGTGGTCACCAGCATGTGGCCGCCCGCGATCTCGCGCAGCTCGATGCCGGCATCACGCGCCGCGTAGTCCTCGCCGAGCTTCTGGAGCGCCGCCGCCACCTCTTCGGGCGCGGCCTCGAGCGACTCGCAGAGCAGGCTCAGCGGGAGAGGCTGATCCGATGAGAACAGCAGCGCTTCAGTTGCCGCCAGCAGGTTCGACGGTGGCATGGGTCTCACTTCCTTCCTCGGCCCGGGACAGCAGCGTGATGTCGGCGAAGTTCTCGGCCTGCACCACACGCACCTGCCCGAGCTTGATGAGTTCCAGCAGGGCCATGAAGGTGACGATCATCTCGGCGCGCACCCGGCAGCGCAGCAGCAGCTCGGTGAACGAGAGCTGACCGCGCTCGGCCACCAGGCTCGCGATCAGCGACATCTTCTCCTCGACGTCGTAGATCTCGCCCTGGACCTCGTACACCACCGGCTCGGGGACGCGCGACATCACGCGGTTCAAGGCATCGAGCAGGTCGAACAGCGACGCCGGCGCCAGCGGCAGCGGCCCCATCTCGTCGTCGCCGGGCACCATGCCCCGCTCGAACAGGAGCCGCCGCTCCTCCTCGCGCGACTTGAGGGTGGTGGCGGCCTCCTTGTACTGGCGGTACTCGACCAGCCGCTGCACCAGCTCCTCGCGCGGATCCCCTTCCTCTTCCTCCTCGCCCATCGCCGGCAGAGGCAGCAGCATCTTGGCCTTGATGCGCATCAGCGTCGCCGCCATCACCAGGAACTCGCCGGCCACGTCGAGATCGAGCGCGCGCATCAGCTCGATGTAGGCCAGGTATTGCTGCGTGATGTGCGAGATCGGAATGTCGTAGATGTCGATCTCGTCACGTTTGATGAGATGCAGCAGCAGATCGAGCGGCCCCTCGAACCGGGCGAGCTTGACGGTCACGGTATTGCGGGGCGCGGGAGCTTCGGAGTTCGACTCGTTCATCGGGTCCGCTCTCCCACCGGGGCGCTCAGCTTCATTGCCTCGCGCACCTTCGACATGGTCTCGGCCGCGACCCGATGCGCGCGCGCATTGCCGTCGGCGATGATCTCGCGCACCAGGTCCGGGTCGGCTTCGTACTTCGCGCGGCGCTCGCGAATCGGCGCGAGCGCGGCGCTCAGGATCCCGCTCAGGTCCCGCTTGTCGGGCACGCACGCCAGCTCGCCCGCCCGGCAACGCCGCGCGATGTCCTGCGCGTTCGCGGCGTTGAACTTGCGATGGTACTCCCACACCACGCAGCCCGGATGGCCGTCGGCGGGATCGGCTTCGGGGCGGCCCGGGTCGTTGGCGCGGATCTTCTTCGGATCGGTGTAGGCCTGCTTCACCCGGGCGGCGATCGCGTCCGGGGAGTCGGCGAGCAGGATGGTGTTGCCCACCGACTTGCTCATGCGCTGCCCGTCCAGCCCGCGCAGGCGTGGAAACGCCGTGAGCTGCGGCTCGGGTTCGGGAAACACCGGATCGCGATCGCGGCAGTACACGAAGTTGAAGCGCCGCGCGATCTCGCGAGTCAGCTCGACGTGCGGCACCTGGTCCTCGCCCACCGGCACGTGGGTGGCGCGGTAGAGGAGGATATCGGCGGCCTGCAGCACCGAATAGCCGAGGTGTCCGTACGAAATCGTCTGTTCGTCGAGATGCAGGTCGCGAATCTGCTCCTTCAGCGTGGGAATCCGCTCGAGTCGCGCCTTGCTCACCAGCATCGAGAACAGCAGATGCAGCTCGGCATGCTCCTTCACCGCCGATTGAACGAAGATCACGCTTCGTTTGGGATCGATCCCGGCCGCGAGCCAGTCCACCACCATCTCGTGGATGTCGGACTGAAGCCGCGAGGTGTCTTCGTAGCCGGTGGTGAGCATGTGCCAGTCGGCCACCATGTGGAAGTTTTCCCAGCCCTCGTCCTGCAGGCGCACCCAGTTCTCGAGCGCTCCGACAAAATTGCCGAGATGCAGTCGTCCGGTGGGCCGCATGCCTGAAAGGATCCGGCCGCGGCTCACAGCGTCAGCTCCCTCGCCGGGACGCCCCACAGCTCGAGCAGAGCCTTCGAGATGGCGAGCACCGGCCTGCGCAGCACGACCTCCGACACTTGCGGCGACGAGAGCGCCACCAGGATCAACAGGATGCCGAGGAGGCGGAACTGCTGGAGCAGCAGGATCTGCCGGAGTCTCAGGAATCGCATCAGCACCCACGAACCGTCGAGAGGCGGAATCGGAATCAGGTTGAAGAGCCCGATCGTGACGTTCCAGAGGACCCCCGCCAGCCCGATCGTCGCCAGCGGCGAGGCCCACGCCGCCCAGGCCGAGCGGCCGGCGGAAGCCGGTTCTGGCGCCACGCGAACCAGACCGGCGAACAGCAAGGCCAGCAGAAAGTTGGAGGCCGGCCCCGCCAGCGCCACCTTGACCGGATCGTTGCGCAGATCGCGCAGCCGGCTGTGGTCCACCGGAACCGGCTTCGCCCAGCCGAACACGAACGGCGCCCGCACCAGCACCAGCAGGCCGGGAAGCAGGAGCGATCCCACCGGATCGAGGTGGGCGAACGGCATGAGTGTCAGGCGGCCCCGATCTCGCGCGGTCGTGTCACCGCACCACAGAGCCACCAGCCCGTGGGCGCATTCGTGCACCACGACGCTGAATACCAGGACGGGCAGCAGCAAGAGCAGCTGCGGATCGAAATGCAAGCGCGGGCTCCGGGTGGGTGAGATGCACCGCGTCGCAGACTATCGGGATTGCCGGGCCGAATCAAGACTCGGCGCTTCAAGTGGCGCTTGAAGCGCGAGGTTGCTCTCGCTCCAGACCGCCGGTACCGTGACCCCGATGGGGAGCCGCGCACGACCCGAGGACCTGCTCGATCACGAGCTGCCCGATCTGGAGCTGGCGAGCTCGGACGGTGGGCCGTTCCGCCTGCGCGGGCGGGTGGGACTCGGCCCGCTGGTGCTGTTCTTCTATCTCCGCAATGGAACTCCCGGCTGAGTGATCGAGATGCGCGAGTTTCGCGCGCTCCATGAACACTTCCGCGCCGCGGGCGCGACGATCGCCGGCGTCACCACCGATTCGATCGAGAGCTGCCGTGACTGGGCCGCTCGACTCCAGCTTCCCTATCCCCTGCTGTCGGACGAGCGCCGGCTCGCGGGGCGCGAGTTCCATGTCATGCGCGAACTGGGAATTGGCGGCTGGAAGATCGACCTGTTTCGCCGCACCACGTTCCTGGCCGACCGCCACGGAGTGGTGCGCGCGATCTGGACGCGAGTCGGCGTGCGCCGGCACGGCCGCGAAGTGCTGAAATTCGTGCGCACGCTGGAAGCCGCGCGCCTCACGGGCGCGATGGAGCCGCCGCCGGACTCGCCTCGGGCGCCGGGCGCGCCTTCAGCACCACCAGCGTGAGGTCGTCGCTCGGACCGCGCTCGCCCGCCCAGTCCACCACCGCCTTCTCGATCTGCTCCAGGATCTGCGCGGCGGAGCGATCGGCGTGCGCGCGCACCACGTCCTCGAGGCGCCGGGTGCCGAACTGCTCGCCGCTGGCGGATTCGGCTTCCGAGATTCCGTCGGTGTACATCACCAGCACGTCGCCGGGACGCAGCGCGACCGGACGCTCGTCGTAGCGAGCGTCGGGCAGCACGCCCAGGGCCACTCCGCCCTCGACCAGCAGCTCGGTGGTGCCGTCGGCGCGCATCAGGATGGGCGGATCGTGACCGGCATTGGAGAAGATCAGCACGTGGTTCCGGAAATCGAGGACGCCATAGAACGAGGTGACGAATCGGTCGCGTTCGGTGCTCTCGTGGAGCAGGGTGTTGACCTTGCGCATCACCGCCCGGATCGCGAATTCGTTGCGGATTTCGGCGAGCAGGCTCATGCGGAAGCCGGCCATCAGCAGCGCGGCGGGAATCCCCTTGCCCGACACGTCGGCGATCGCGAGGCCGAGGCGTGAATCCGACACCTGAATGAAATCGTAGTAGTCGCCGCCCACCTGGTCGTGCGGGCGCGTCGCCCCCGCCAGGTCGTAGCCCTGGAGCACCGGCGAGGCGGACGGCAGGAACGAGAGCTGGATCTCGCGCGCGATCGCCAGCTCCTTCTCGAGCCGACGGCGCTCGAGCAGCTCGCGCGTCAGGCGCGCGCGCTCGATCGCCACCGCCGCCTGCGACGCGAACGCCATCAGCAACTCGAGATGTCCATCGTGATAGGCATCCTCGAGATCGCGCTCGAGATTGAAGACGCCCAGCGTGCGCCCCTGGAGGATGAGCGGCGCCGCCAGCTCGCTGCGCGTCTGGGGCCGAGCGGCGATGTAACGACGGTCGCGCTTCACGTCGGGCACGATCACCGGCTCCCCGGTCTTCGCCACCCAGCCGACGATGCCCTGGCCGACCTGCAGTCGAAACGCCTCTTCGGAGCCCTGCGGATATCCGATGGCGGCCACCGGCTCGAGCGCCTGCGTGGTCTTGTTGACCAGATAGATGGCCGCCCCGTCGAACGAGACCACCTCGCGCAGGCCCCGGAAGATCGCCTCGAACACCTCGTCGAGGTCGAGCGGCGCCGAGAGCGTGCGCGAGACTTCCAGCAGCACGTCTTTCTCGAGCGCGCGGCGCTCGGTCTCTTCGAACAGCAGCGCGTTGTCGAGGGCGAACGCCACCTGCTCGCTGGCGACGTCGAGCCGCTCGAGATCGGCGACGACGAAGTCCTCGCCGCCGCGCTTGTCGAGGCATTCGATCACGCCGAACGCCTCGCCGCGGCGAAAGAGTGGCACCACCAGCGCGGTGCGGAACTCCGGCACCACGCCGCGCAACGTCGGGCGCGCGTCGCCGGCGCCGAGCCTCAGGGGCTGTCCCTGCTCGAGGCACCAGCCCGCCAGCCCTTCGCCTCGCTGGATGCGGATGTGGATCGGCGGCGCGTCGCCCGGGCCGAACTCGCGGGTCTCGAGCCGCATGCCCCCCCGGCGCGCCACCCAGATCCGCACCCGTTCCGCGTCCACCACCCGCCGGATCTGCCGGGTCGCGGCCTTCAACAGCTCGTTGAGGTTGCTCGCGGCGCGAAACGCTTCCGCGTTCCGCTGACCGTGGGCGGTCAGGATGTGCAGCAGTTCGTCGGAGGCGGGCTCGGCCTCGTCGCGCGGCATGGATTCCACCGGATGATCCACCATGAAGCGGAACCTAGCATCGCGATCATCCGCTGCCAACCGTTCCGGCTGCGAAGGATCGTGCAGATTGCACGGCCCGATCGGTGGTGCCGGCGAGCGCGTTCACCCGCGCGACGCGGACCGCTCGGGCACGTCGAATCACGGTCAACGACCGCTTCGAACGCGCCGATAAATCCGACACGCCCGCTCATCGCCCGCGCCCGTGGAGCCCAGGATGGCCAAAGAGCACAAGCGACTCGGAGATCTGCTGCTCGAAGAGAATCTGATCTCCGCACAGGATCTCCAGACCGCCGTCGAGGAACAGCGCAAGACCGGCCAGTTGCTTGGCGCCACCCTGATCCAGCTCGGATTGATCACCGAGGACGTGCTGCTCGAGTACCTGCAGCGTCAGCTCGGCCTTCCACTCGTCGACCTCAACGAAGTGGTGGTGGACGAGCAGGTCCTCCAATACGTGAAGGAAGATCTGGCGCGCAAGTATCTCGCGATGCCTTTCGACGTCGAGGGCAAGCGCACGCTCAAGGTGGCCATGGCCGACCCGCTCAACGTCGCGGCCCTCGAGGACCTGCGCTTTCACAGCGGCATGTTCATCCAGCCGGTGCTGGCCACGCCTTCCTCGATCCTTCAGGCGATCGAGCGCTTCTACGACATCGACTCCTCGATGAACGAGGTGCTCTCGAGCATCATCAACGTCGAGGAGGAGGTGTCGGTGAGCGCCGTGAGTCTCGACGAGCCCGCCGATGCCATCGACCAGCTCAAGGCGGAAGCCGAAGGCCGCCCGATCGTGCGGCTCACCAACTGGCTGCTCCATCGCGCCGTCGAGGATCGCGCCAGCGACATCCACATCGAACCCCAGGACCGCGATCTGGTGGTGCGCCTGCGCATCGATGGACTCCTGCAGGAAGTGCAGAAGCTGCCCAAGTGGACGCAGAGCGCGATCGTCTCGCGCATCAAGGTGCTCTCGAACCTCGACATCGCCGAGAAGCGACAGCCTCAGGACGGACGCCTGATGGTGGAGATCGGCGGCCGGCGCGTGGACATGCGCGTGTCCACGCTGCCGGTGACCAACGGCGAGAAAGTCGTGATCCGGGTGATCGACCAGGGCCGCACCCGTGTCTCGCTCGAGGAGCTCGGCTTCCTCTCCGACCACCTCGATCAGATCCGCCGCTACCTCGACCGCCCGCAGGGCATCGTCCTGGTGACCGGGCCCACCGGTTCGGGCAAGTCGACGTTGCTCTACTCGGCGCTGCGCCATCTGCAGCACGAGACCAAGAACATCGTGACCGTCGAGGATCCGGTCGAGTTCCAACTCTCGGGCATCAATCAGGTGCAGGTGGACGAGAAGGGCAAGAAGACGTTCGCCGGAGCGCTGCGCGCCATCCTTCGCCAGGATCCCGACATCATCATGATCGGCGAGATCCGCGACAAGGAGACCGCCCAGATCGCCTTCCGCGCCTCGGTCACCGGCCATCTGGTATTGAGCACGCTGCACACCAACGACGCGCCCGGCGCGGTGACGCGCCTGATCGATCTTGGGCTCGAGCCGTTCATGGTGGCGACCGCGCTGGTGGGCGTGGTCGCGATGCGTCTGGTGCGCACCCTGTGCCCGAAGTGTCGCGAGGAATACGAGGCCGACGCCTCGACTCTCAACCGCATCTCGAGCGGCGGGCACCAGGGCACGGTGACCCTCCATCGCGGACGCGGGTGCTCGAGCTGCCGCGAAACCGGATATGCCGGGCGCACCGGCATCTTCGAGATGTTCGAAGTCGACGAGACCCTGCGCAGTCTGATCATCCGCAACTCTCCGGACGCCGTGATCCGCCAGTCGGCGATCGAATCCGGCATGCGCTCCATCGGTGAGGATGGGCTGAAGAAAGTG
This sequence comes from Candidatus Sulfotelmatobacter sp., assembly GCA_035498555.1. Lineage (NCBI taxonomy): Bacteria > Pseudomonadati > Acidobacteriota > Terriglobia > Terriglobales > Candidatus Korobacteraceae > Candidatus Sulfotelmatobacter > Candidatus Sulfotelmatobacter sp. The sequence goes on along the minus strand of DATKAB010000186.1, from coordinate 8,837 downwards.
ATGACCGGCCGCACCACGCTCGAAGAAGTCACGCGCGTCGTCTATCTGGCCGAGCAGGCCGGGCGCGTGTGCCCGAGCTGCCACATGTTCCTCAACCAGGAGTTCGAGTTCTGCCCGGGATGCGGTGAGTTCGTGGGCGAGCACTGCACCAAGTGTCGGAAGCGACTCAACGCCGAGTGGAGTTTCTGTCCCGCCTGCGGGGCCGAATCCGAGCGCATGCTCTCCGGCGGCCAGGTGCACGAGCTGCCAGCGCGCGCGCGGCGTCCGCGCGCAGCCAACGAGAAGCTGAGAAAGGCCTCGTGACGAGGCGCCTGAAGCAGTTGTGGCGGGTCAATCGCGGCCTTCTGGTCCTGCTCGGGATCGTCGCGGTCACCGGCGTCATCCACTTCTTCGTCGTGAATCAGCGCGCCTTTCTCAACTTCTACTACGTGCCGGTGGTGTTCGGCGCGTATTCGCTGGGCCTGCGCAAGGGCGTCTATTCGGCGCTGTTCTCGTGCGCGATCGTCTTCGCGATCGCGTTCGCGAACGCCGGCCAGTTCGCCGGCCAGGAACCGGAAGGCTGGATGCGCTGGCTGGACCTGTGCACCTGGGGATGCTTCCTGGTGCTCACCTCCTACGTCGTCGGCACGCTCTACGAGGAGAAGGAGGCCCAGCTTCGTGACCTGCATCAGGCCTATCACGGTATTCTCGAGCTGATGTCCAAGTTCATCGACTCGGTCGATCGCTACACCGAGAATCACTCCCGCCGGGTGGCCGAATATTCGGTGGAGCTGGCGCGGGCGGTCGGACTCTCGGAAATCGAAGTCGAGAACATCCGCGTGGGCGCCTATCTCCACGACATCGGTAAGGTCGACATCAGCGCCGAGGTCCTGCGCAAGGCCGCCGGCCTCACCGAGGAGGAGATGACCGAGATGCGCCGGCACGTCGAGGTCGGCGAGACCATGGTGCGCTCGATGGGCGGCATCCTGCGTCATGTGATTCCGATGGTCGCCTACCACCACGAGCGCTGGGACGGCACCGGCTACAAGGGCCTTCAGGGCGAGCAGATTCCGATCGGCGCGCGCATCATCGCGGTCGCCGACACCTACGACGCCATCGTCACCGATCGCGCCTACCGCAAGGGACGCACGCCGCTGCAAGCCATGAAGATCCTGCGGGAAGCGAGCGGAAGCCAGTTCGATCCCGCGATCATCGAGATCTTTCTCCAGCTCTACGACGTCGCGACTTCCGACGAAGCCGACCGCCAGGCGGCCTGACCCCCGCTCCTCACACCTTCGGTGGCACGTCGAAGTAAGATGCGGCAATGCCGTTCACGTTTGCACATCCCGCCGCCATCCTTCCGATCCGGCGCGCCGCGCCCCGGCGGTTCGTGCTGTCGGCGCTGGTGATCGGGAGCATGACGCCGGATTTCGCCTACCTGATGCCCGGGCTCGTCAGCCGGCTCCAGAGCCACTCGCTGCGCGGTTCGGTCTTCTTCTCGTTGCCGGTCGGATTCGCCACCTATGTGATCTACCACCTGGTGCTCAAGGTTCCACTCGCCGCCCTGCTGCCGGCATCGCTCCAGCCGCGCGCCGCCGAGCAGATCGCCCGCTGGCCGGGCCTGCCGAGCCGCTCGATTCCCGCGATCCTGTTCTCGCTGTGGGTCGGCGCGCTCACGCACATCGCCTGGGATTCCTTCACTCATGCCGGGAGCCCGGTGGTGATGCGCTTGCCGGCGCTGAGCGCCACCCTGTTCACGGTATTCGGGTATCCGGTGCGCTGCTTCCGACTGCTCCAGCACGTGAGCACGCTGGCCGGATTGCTGGCGATCGCCTGGGTGCTGCGCGGCGTCGCGCGACGCGCGCCTGAGCAGCCGGCGCTGGCGCTTCCCACCGAGCGACTCTCGGCGCCGGAGCGCGCCGCCCGCATCGCGGCGCTGGTGCTGCTGCCGGCGGTCGCGGCGCTGGCGCTGGTGTGGGAGGACTGGCGCGAGGCGGCGAGCAGCGCCGACTATCACTCGGCGATGTTCGTGACCGTCGCGACCTCGCTCACCTGCCTCGGTCTGGCGCTGCTGGTGTACGGCCTCGCGTGGCACGCGCTGCGGCGCCGGAGCGGGCCGAGTTGAGCTAGAATTCGCGAGTCTCTGCGGGTTCACAACCCTGAGGAGGAGAATTGCCGGCACTCTACTTGGTCGTGATTTCCGCGCTGGCGGCGGTGGTCGGCTATCGCACCTACGGCGCGTTCCTGGCCGCGCGGGTGGCGACGCTCGACGACCTGAAGACGACCCCGGCCCACACCCGGCGCGACGGTCGCGACTACGTTCCCACCCACCGCTGGGTGCTGTTCGGTCACCATTTCGCGGCGATCGCCGGCGCGGGCCCGCTGATCGGGCCGGTGCTGGCGGCGCAGTTCGGCTACCTGCCGGGGTTCCTCTGGCTGCTGGTCGGCTCGGTGCTGGCCGGCGGCGCCCATGACTTCGTGATCCTCACGGCCTCCGTCCGCCACGGCGGTCGCTCGCTCGCCAACATCGCCCGCGAGGAGGTCAGTCCGGTGACCGGGGCGGCGACCGCGATCGCGATCGTGTTCGTGATGATCGTGGCGCTCGCGGCGATGGCGCTGGTGGTGGTGAACTCCTTGAAGGAGAGCGCCTGGGGCGTGTTCAGCATCGCGCTCACCATTCCGATCGCGCTGGCGATGGGACTGTGGCTCAAGGGCGTCCGCCCGGGCGCGATTCGCGGCGTCACGATCTTCGGGGTGATCGCGCTGCTGCTGGCGGTCGCGGCCGGCGCGTGGATCCAGGGCTCGCCGATGCGCGCGTGGTTCCTGTACCCGGAGAAAGGCATCGCCGCCGGCGTCATGGTCTACGGCTTCGTCGCCGCGGTGCTGCCGGTGTGGCTGCTGCTCGCCCCGCGCGACTACCTTTCGAGCTTCATGAAGATCGGCGCGATCGGCCTGCTCGCGATCGGCGTGATCCTGGTCAACCCGAAGCTGCAGATGCCGGCGCTGACGCCGTTCATCCACGGCGGCGGCCCGGTGTTCCCCGGCACGCTCTTCCCCTACGTGTTCATCACCATCGCCTGCGGCGCGATCTCGGGATTCCACTCGCTGATCGCCTCGGGGACCACGCCCAAGATGATCGATCGCGAGCGCGACATCCTGCCGATCTCCTACGGCGCCATGGTGCTCGAGGGCTTCGTCGGCGTGATCGCGCTGATCGCCGCCTGCGCGCTCCAGCCCGCCGACTACTTCGCGATTAACGCGCGCCCCGAGGTGTTCGCGAAGCTCGGCATGGCGGTGCAGAACCTGCACGTGCTGGAGGCCCAGGTCGGGGAGCAGCTCGCGGGACGCCCGGGCGGCGCGGTGTCGCTGGCGGTCGGAATGGCGCAGATCTTCTCGGCGCTGCCCTTCCTGAAGAATCTGATGGCGTTCTGGTACCACTTCGCCATCATGTTCGAGGCACTGTTCGTGCTGACCCTGATCGATGCCGGCACGCGCGTCACGCGCTACATGCTGCAGGAAGTGGGCGGCATGGCGGTGCCCTCGCTGCGCGATTGGCGAGGGATGGCGCCCGCGGCCCTGTTCAGCGCGCTGGCGGTGCTCGGCTGGGGCTATTTCGTGTGGACCGGCAGCGTGAGCACGGTGTGGCCGATGCTCGGAGTGTGCAACCAGATGCTGGCGGCGTTCGCGCTCGCGATCGGCACCTCGGTCCTCATCAATATGGGGCGCGCGCGCTACGCGTGGTGCACGCTGGTGCCGCTGGCCTTCATGATCGTCAACACGCTGACCGCGGGCTGGCTCAATCTGTCGGTCAACTACCTGCGCCCCCAACTGCTCGCCGGCGCGCCGTCGCTGTGGGCGGCGTTCGTCGCCGCTCCCGCTCCCGCCAAGCTGCAAAGCGTGGTCACGCTGATCGTCATGGCGCTGCTGGTGGTGGTGGTGCTCGACAGCCTGGCGCGCTGGACGCGCTGGTTGATGGGCTCGCGAGCCATGCTCGCGGACTCCCCTTCGACACCGACTTCCTGACCGCCGTGCAGCGCCGCCACGCGCTGATTCCCCTGATCGTCCTGGCCTTTCTGCTGGCCGGCGTCATCGCCTGGCGCGTCGAGCTGATTCGCGTGGATCGCGGCCGGGATCGGCCCCGGCCGCTCGCACTGATCCCTGTGGAACGACGCGCCGCCGTCTCGTGCGACGTGGTGCTGCCGGTGGTGCCGGTCGGCATGGCGCGCGTGCGCTCGGCCGAGCATCCGTTGCTCATTCACTACTGGGCGCCGTGGGAGCGCGATTCGCGCGCGCAATCGGCAGCGCTCGATTCATTGGCGCAGGAGTTTCGAAGCGGCGAGCTGCGCATCGTGCTGGTGGCGTTCGATCCCTTCCCCTCGGTGGCGCGCTATGTCGGCCGCCAGCGCCTGCGGCTCCCGGTGCTGCTCGATGGTCCGGGCGAGCTGCGCGCCCGCATACCCTGTCCGCGCGTTCCCCATACCGTGGTGCTCGATCGAGCCGGCCGCGTGGCGGTGGCTCAATCCGGCGAAGTGGACTGGCTCTCGCCCGAAACGCGGCGGGTGCTCGAGGCGGTGGAACGGGAGTCGGCGGCCGGAGAGCCGAAACGCGTGAGCTGACGCCTGGCGGCCCCAGGAAGCTAGGGATAGACCCGGTGCCACGGCCCGGCGTGATCGATCAGGTAGCCGAGTCCCGTTCCGGCGACGAGGCCGAGCAGGATGGGGACGCCGTTCGGTCCCTCTCCGCCTGGGAGAACGCTATCCGGGCTTTCGGAGATGGCCACGCCGACGCCGACGCTGAATCCGACCACTCCCCCGACGATCGGACCGATTCCGTGTCCGGCTCGACGCACGCGGACCGAATCCATCTCGCTCCAGGAGTACGCCCGTTCCTCCGACGTCGCGCGCACGTTGGAGATCCCGCTGTACCGGGTCTGGATCGAGATCCCGTCAGAGGACGCGGTGGCGCGGTGACCGAGCAGGTTCTCAGGACCGAAAAACACCTGGATATCGTGATACCTCTCGAGCGCGAGCTGGATCTCCGCGAGGCGCGTGGGGTCGGGCGCGGCGACCGAGTCCGACCTCGGGACCGCCGGAGTGGCGGCCAGCGAATCCGCCGGGGCGGACCCGGCGCGAGCCGCATCGGGTCGGAGCAGCAGGACTCCTGCCGCGGCGAAACACGCCACGCCGAGTCGAGCGGCCCGCCCTGGCATCACGCCGTCCCGGGCACCGCCGGATAGAGCCGGTCGAATTCGGGCTCGCCGTGGAGCAGCATCAGATCCGGATCACGCCGCGCCCAGATCGGATCGCGATAGCCGGCCTTCCAGGCGCGGCTCATCGCGTCGAGGGCTTCGGCCTTGCGATTGAGGGCGCAGAAGGTGCAGGCGGCGTTGTAGTGCACCATGGCCTCGTCGGGTCGCAGCACCATGGCGAGACTGGCCTCGCGAATCGCGTCCTCGACCCGCTCGAGGGCCGCGTAGTCGGTGGCGAGCAGCGTTCTCGCGCGGGCGTCCTCGGGCATCTCCTTGAGATGGTTTTCGAGCGCCTGGATCGAGCGCTGGCGCACGTTGCGCAGCGCCTCCTCCTTGCCCAGCACCGCCAGCGCGTTTTCGATCGGCACGTAGATGTTGTAGTCGTTGCCGCTCGATTCGAGCGCGGCATCCGTGATCTCGGCGACCTCGACGTTGCGACCGGCCGAGAACAGCGCGCGCAACAGCAGGTAGTAGGCGCCCTCGCAATCGCTCTTGAGCTCGATCGCGCGCCGGGCGCAGCCGATCGATTCCTCGACCAGATCGGCGGCGTAGTGGATCCAGCCGCGCGCCACCTCCACCTCGGGCAGATGCGGCCTGAGCGCGACCGCGCGCTCGCAGGCCGATTCGGCGCGATCGATCCACTTCCGTTCCCGATCGTACAGGTAGTAGTAGCTGGCGCAGACGTTGGCGATCGCGGCGTGAGCCAGTGCGAACTCGGGATCCTGCGCCACCGCGCTCTCGAACATCTGGAGTGCGAATTCCGAGTCGTGACGGGTCAGGCGGCGCGCGTAGCTCTTGCCACGCAGGTAGAGATCGTAGGCCTGGAGGTTCTCGGTGGGCTTGGCGGCCAGCGCCGCCTGCTCCTGGGGCGAGAGCGTGATGCGCAGCGCCTCCGCGATCTTGCGCGCGATCTCGTCCTGCACCTCGAAGACGTCCTTCATTTCCCGGTCGTAGCGCTCCGACCACAGCGGAAAGTCGGTGTGCGTGTCCACCAGCTGGGCGTTGATGCGCAGCCGAGTGCCGGCGCGTCGCAGACTGCCCGCCAGCACGTAGGCGGCCTTCAACTGCTGGCCGATCTGAGCCGGCGTCACCTGCTTGTCGCGATAGGCGAGCACCGTCGGACGCGAAAAGATGTTCAACCCGCGGATCTTCGACAGCTCGGTGATGATGTCTTCGGTGATGCCGTCGCGCAGGTATTCGTCTTCCTTCACCCCGCTCAGGTTCTCGAAATAGAGCACGGCGATCGATTTTTCGGCCTGGGCCCGACTCGCGCCCCCGCGGCTCTCGACGGCGTCCGACGCCCGGCGCGCGCCCGACTCGACGTCGCGCTTGAGCCGAATCAGGTCGGTCTTGAGGTCGGTCGCGCTCTGATAGCGAAGGTTGCGATCCTTCTCGAGCGCCTTCTCGAGAATCCGGCTCAGCCCGGCGGGCAGAGCGGGATTCACCTGGTCCACCAGCGGCGGCTCGCGATTCAGGATGGCCTCGTAGATGATCGCCGAGGTGTCGCCCTCGAACGGCTTGATGCCGGTCGCCATCTCGTACAGGACGGCGCCGAAGGAAAAGAGATCGGTGCGCGCGTCGGTGAGCTGGCCGCGCGCCTGTTCGGGCGACATGTAGGCCACGGTGCCGAGCGTGGTTCCGGGCATCGTCAGCTCTTCCCGAGGGCCGACGGTTTCCATGTGCGAGGCGACACCCGCGGCCGGCGCCGCTCGGCGTTCGCCGCCCACCTTGGCCAGGCCGAAGTCGAGGATCTTGGCCTGCCCGCGAGAGCTCACGAAGATGTTGGCGGGCTTGATATCGCGGTGAACGATGCCCTTCGCGTGCGCCGACTCGAGCGCGTCGGCGATCTGGATTCCGAGCGAGAGGGTCTGGTCGAGCGGCAGCGCCCGGCCGTTCAGCTTCTGGGCGAGGTTCTCGCCTTCGAGCAGCTCCATCACGATGAAATGCTGCTGCTCGAGCTGCTCGATGGCGAAGATGGTGCAAATGCCGGGGTGATTCAGTGCGGACGCTGCACGTGCCTCGCGCTGGAAGCGCTCCAAGGCCTGCGCATCCTGGCCCATCTCCGGCGTCAGGAATTTGAGGGCGACCCGCCGGCCGAGCTTCGAGTCCTCGGCCTCGTACACCACACCCATGCCGCCACTGCCGAGCTTCCGGAGAATCGTGTAGTGCCCGAAGCTCTTGCTCACCATGGATTCCATGAGCCTTGGATGCTACGGGCCGCCCGCGGCAGGGTCAAGAATTCGAGCGCGATGGGGGCCCCAAGCGCGGAACGAATGGGAAAGTGCTAGCTTTTGCGCCGCGAGATCCGTACTGCCCCAGCTCGGCGAGGTCGTTTTCCGCGGCCCGAGTGGCCGCAAGTTCTCGGCGAAATCTGGGGAGGTGCGCTCGTCATGTGGAATTCCGGAAGTCGTACCCGTTTGGTCCTGTTGCTCGGTCTCACCCTGATGGTCGTGGCGCTGCCCGCGTCGGCTCGCCGCCGCGGCTCTGATTCGAAGGCCGCCGCGGACACCACGAAGGCGAAGCCCGCGGCCGCCGCTCAGCCCGCCGCTTCGGCCCCGGCTGCGCCTACGGCGGCTGCACCCGCAGCACCGGCTGCACCCGCAGCGGCTGCACCCGCGGCAGCTGCACCCGCGGCAGCGGCCGCGGCGGCAGCGCCCCGGATGCCCGCTCTCTCGGACAGCGCTCGGGCGGCGCTGAAGGCCGAAGTCGGCCACCAGCTCAAGCAGCTCGCCGACACGCTCAACGTCAGTCAGGAGCAACGCGACAAGGCTCGCCCCATTCTCCTCGACCATGCCTATCAGCTCCGGCAGATCCGAATGAAGTACGCCGCGGTCGATCGGACCCCCGCGAACCGGGCGGCTCTCCAGAAGGACGTGGCGAATCTGCGTGACGCGACCGATGCCAAGCTCGCGGGCGTCTTCACGCCCGAGCAGATGGCGGCCTACAAGAGTTGGCGCGAGCAATCGATGACCCGGGTGAAGTCCAGGATGGGGGTCGCAGACAGCACCGCGGCTGGTCACAAGTAATCGCGCGGTAACCGGCATTCACCGCCGCTCGACGACTTCCGTCGGGCGGCGGTTCTGTTGTTGCGTGTCGGCGCGCGCGGGGGCGTCTGCTCGCTCGCAGACCGGCCGTGCGCGCGGATCCGAGCGCGCTGGCGTCGCGGGCAAGTTCGCGGCAATATCCCGCGATTCACTCGAATTCACGTCATCTGCCCGGAGGACTCCGTGAAGCGCTCCCTGGTAGCCATCGCGTTGATCGCGGCCATTGCCCCGGCACCGCCGTTCGCCGCCGCTGCCGCCGGCAAGCCGTCCGCTCCCAAGTCGCAGTCCAGGTCCACGGGAGGGCCCGCGTCCTCGAGCAAGACCTCGAAACCCGACGCGGACTCGCTGTTCCGCTCGGGAACGTTTTCGGGACTCAAGTTCCGCTCGATCGGTCCGGCCTTCATGTCGGGACGCATCGTGGATATCGCGGTGCATCCGTCCGACAAGTCCGCCTGGTACGTCGCGTCGGCCAGCGGCGGCGTGTGGAAGACTTCCAACGCCGGCGTGACCTGGGATCCGATCTTCGACGACCAGGGCTCCTACTCGATCGGCTGCGTGACCATCGA
>DATKAB010000185.1 GCA_035498555.1 Candidatus Sulfotelmatobacter sp. | reverse complement strand
GCTGGTGATGGGGGATTTCCACGGCTGGGAGGACGACCGGTTCAACCTGGTCTTCATGGGGATGGGCGAGCCGCTCGCCAACTACGCGCCGGTGATGGAGGCGATCCGCATCCTCCACGATCCGCTCGGCATGAATCTCGGGGCGCGGCGCATCACGGTCTCGACCAGCGGGCTGGTGCCGCAGATCCGCTCGCTCGCCGAAGAGGGCCTGCGCCTCGGCCTCGCCGTGTCGCTGCACGCCACGACCGACGAGCTGCGCAATCAGCTGGTGCCGGTCAATCGGCGTTGGCCGCTGGCGGAGCTGCTGGCCGCCGCGCGCGAGTACGGCCTCGGGACCGGGCGGCGCGTCACGCTCGAGTACACGTTGATCGCCGGGATCAACGATCGAGACGAGGATGCCGATCGCCTGAGTGCGATCGCCCGCGATCTGCCGAGCAAGGTGAATTTGATCCCCTACAATCCGGTGCCGGGTCTGATCTATCAGCGCCCGAGCCCCGAATCGGTCGAACGATTCGCGCGCCGCCTCTATCCGCGCGCGCCGGCGGTCATGATTCGCAACACATTGGGTGGAGAGATCTGGGCCGCCTGCGGTCAGCTCGGGGGACTGAGTCCCAGGGCCTGATCGGTGACTCTTCGCGCCCGGCTGCTGATCGCGCTCCTCGCGCTGGCGCTGATTCCCACCGCGGTGTTCACGGCGTTCACGCTCGATCAGCTCGGGCGGGCGACCGAGCACTGGGTGCGCCCGGGCGTGAGCCGGGCGCTGGATTCCGGCGTCGAGGTTTCGAAGGCGACGCTCGCGCGCCTCGACGCGGTCGCGATCTCCCAGGCCGACGCGTGGGCGGCCGAATGGAACGCGGCCGGCCCCGCCGGCCTCCAGCGGGCCGGCCTGCGCGAGCGCGTTGCCCGCTCGGGATTCGATTTCATGCAGGTCTACCGGCGCAGCGCGAACGCGTGGCGGCTCGACGAGCAGATCGTTCCGCCCGGGATCGTCGACGTGGCGCGTCCGGACTTCTCTGCGGTGATGCCGGAATCGCTGGTGCTGCCCGACGTGATCCACGGCGAGCAGGGAGCGCTCGCCGCCGCGGCGCCCGCCGGCTCCGACGTCGCGATCGCGCTCGGGTGGTGGATGGCGCCGGATTTCTTCAAACAGGGCGAGGCGGTCGCCGAGGGCGCCGCGCACTACCAGCAGCTCGGCGTGGTGGTGGCGCTCCAGCGCAAGTACACGTGGCTGTTGGTCGCGGGGCTCGGGCTTGCGCTGGTGATCGTGGCGCTGGTGCTGTCATCCGCACTGGCGCGCGAGATGTCGCGCCCGATCGGCGAGCTGTCAGCGGCCCTCGAGCGCATTGCGGCGGACGATCTGAGCGTGCGGGTCTCGCCCTCGGGGGCGCGCGAGCTGCGCCTGCTCGGCGAGTCGTTCAACACCATGGCTGAGCGGCTCGCGGACGCGCGCGAGGCGCTGCAGCACGCCGAGCGCGAGGCGGCGTGGCGCGAGGTCGCGCAATACGTGGCGCACGAGATCAAGGGCATGCTCACGCCGCTCGGCGCGCGCCTCGAGACCCTGCGGCATTCGCTGGCTTCCGGACCGGCGGCGGAGGCCGACGCGCGGCGCGAGGAGTTCGCGGCGATGGAGCGCAGCCTCGAAGACCTCGCCCGGCTGGCGCAGCAGTTCTCTCAGTACGCGCGGCTGCCGAAGCCGAAGCTCGAGGATGTCGATCTGGCCGCGCTGGCCTGCAGCGTCGCCGAAGGTCGGGGCGCGAGCGCCTCGGTCACCGGAACCGGGCCGCTTGCGGTCCGGGCGGATCGCATGCTCATCTCCCGGGCGCTCGACAATCTGGTGCTCAACGCACGCGAAGCGAGTCCGCCGGGCTCGCCGGTCGAGGTGCGAGTCGGTCCCGAGAACGGGGAGGCGATGGTGGAGGTGCTCGACCGCGGGCCCGGTTTGCCCGCCGGACTGCGCGGCCGATTGTTCGAGCCGTTCGTGAGCACCAAGCGGCGCGGCAGTGGACTTGGGCTCGCGCTGGTGCGCGCGATCGTGCAGGAGCATGGCGGGCGGATCGCGCTCGAGGATCGCGAGGGCGGTGGCGCCCGTGCGCGCGTGATGCTGCCGCTGGCGGGCTGAGCGCGGCTCGAGACTCGCAGCACGCGCGACGCCGTCACGACAGGGAGGGCGGGGACTCGATGGCCGACGATCGGCGGGACCTTCTGTTCGTGGACGACGACGAACGCATTCGCGAAGCGCTGCGCCCCGCGCTCGAGCGCCAGGGATTTCGCGTGACCGAGGCCTCGAGCGCCGAGCAGGCGCTCGAGCTGATCGAAGAGCGGCGCTTCGACTCCATCCTGCTCGACATCCGCCTCGACGGCATGTCGGGGCTCGACGCGCTCACGCTGTTCCGCGAGCGCGCGCCCGAGACCGGGGTGGTCATGCTGTCGGGAGACGCGACCGCCTCCGACGGCGCGACCGCGATCCTTCGCGGCGCGGTCGACTTCATCGAGAAACCGGTGGTGGGTGAGGAGAAACACGAGCATCTCTATCGCGCCCTCGAGACCGCCTCGCGCGTGAGCAGGGTGAGGCGCTCGGTGGCTCCGCCCCGCGATGCCGAGGCGGGCGGCGAACTCCGCATCCTCGGCGAGAGTCCCGCGATTCGCGCGCTGATCGAGAGCATCCGCAAGATCGCGCCGTCGCAGGCGCGCGTGCTGATCCACGGCGAGAACGGCTCGGGCAAGGAGCTGGTGGCGGCGGCCATCCACGCGCTCTCGAAGCGCGCGGGCGGGCCGCTGGTCAAGATCAACTGCGCCGCGATCCCGAAGGACCTGGTGGAGAGCGAACTGTTCGGCTACGAAAAGGGCGCGTTCACCGGGGCCATGCAGAGCAAGAAGGGACGCTTCGAGCAGGCCGACGGCGGAAGCCTGTTCCTCGACGAGATCGGCGAGCTGTCGGCCGAGGCGCAGGCCAAGCTGTTGCGGGCGATCGAGAGCGGCGAGATCGAGCACGTCGGCGGCACGCGCCCCGTGCGCTGCGACGTGCGGGTGATCTCGGCGACCAATCGCGATCTCTCCAGTGCGATCGAGAGCGGCGAGTTTCGGCAGGATCTCTACTTCCGTCTGAACGTGCTGCCGATTCGCGTGCCGGCGCTCCGCGAGCGCCCCGGCGACGTGGGGCTGCTCGCGCGTCATTTCCTCGAGCGGTTCTGCGTCGCCGAGGGACGGCGCGTGAAGACGCTCTCCCCCGCGAGTCTCCAGCTGCTCGAGAACTATTCGTGGCCCGGCAACGTCCGCGAGCTTCGCAATCTCATGGAGCGCGCCGCGATCCTGGTCGAGCCCGACGTGATCGAGCCCGAGGCGCTGGTGGTGTGGCTGGAGAGTACTCCGGGCGCCGACGAAGCGGTGGGGCTGCGCGGCGAGATCGAGCGCCGCGAGGCCGAGGCGGTGCGGAAGGCGCTCGAGGCGGCCGGCGGCAACGTCACGCAGGCCGCGACCGCGCTCGGCATCGACCGCACCAACCTCCACCGCAAGCTTCGGAAATACGGCATTCAAAGGCGCTAGGCTCCGCTTCGGAGCGCCCCGGAGGGCCGGCGCGGAATCGCGCGTGCTCGCGGGGCGTCTCCAGACGGAGCCCGGCCGCGGCCCGCCCACGACAGCGCGTGGCACGACCGCGACAGGCCCGGACTGCCGGCGCCGCGCGACCGGCGCAGCGAGCGGCCGGAATGCGGCTTGCCTAATTGGACCCGTGGTCCCAACTTGCGCCTGCATCTCCCTGGTTGTGAGGCGCAGATTGTTGATGGGGGGAATCGGGCCGCTAACTCCTTGAAAATTCGATCCGGTTTCTCCGAATTCCGGTCCGCGGGAGGCCAGCAACATTCTTCGCCGCACAACCCAATTGCCTGAGGAGGCACGCGTGTCCCTGCTCGTCGCGCTGGCGGCCCTGACCCTCGGCTCGCCAGCGTCCGCGCTGCCGGCATCCGCGCCTCCGCGGGTGGATCGCGCGTTCGAGGCGGGGCCACCGGCTTCGCCCGCGCCGGCCGCGGCCTACGACTCGCTCCGCGCTCCGCCGATCGGCCCCGCCGACCAACCGCTTCGCTTCGAGATGGTGCCGGTCGAGCTCACCAGCAGCAACGTGTGGCTCCGCGCTCCGTTCGGCGACAATCTCCTCACCGCCCCCGAGCAATGGCGCGACGAGCGCTCGCGCGCCGAGCGCATGAAGCTGCGCTTCGACTACAACCGCGTGGACGAAGTGCGCGCCGGGCTGTCGGTGGAGCTTCAGCGCCCTTACACCATGGCGCCGCGGTTGGGCGCGATGTACGAGTACGCGTTCTCGCGCGATCGCGCGCTGTACGGCGTCCAGCTCGAGCAGCCGTTGCTGCCGCCGGGACGATTGGCGTTGGGCGCCTCGATCACGCGGCGCACCGACCACAGCGAGCTGCAGCAGGTCGACAATCTCGAGAACACGCTGGCGCTGCTGCTCGGCCGCCAGGACTATCGCGACTACTTTGAGCGCGAAGGCTACGGCGTCTACCTGTCGTGGCGCGTGCCCGATTTCTCGACGGTCAGTCTCCACTGGCGCAGCGACGAGTACCGATCGCTCGAGAAGCAGCCCAGCGTCTATTCGATGTTCGCGCGCGACAAGGAGCTGCGCGACAACCCGCCGATCGACGATGGCACTCAGCACGCGATGCTGATCCGGCTCGAACGGCTGGCGCGGAATTCGTACCGGACGCGTGCCGGGCTCTACCACTGGATCGAGCTGGCCGACGCGGGAGGCGGACTCGGCGGCGACTTCACCTATACGCGCGTACTCGCCGACGTTCGCAGCGTGCTCCGGCTCTCTCCCGCCACCACGCTCAACCTGCGCGGTGTCTTCGGCACCACGCCCTCAGGCACGCTGCCGCGCCAGTCCGAGTTCACCGCCGGGGGTGTGGACGGATTACGCGCCCATTCCTTCTCGCAGTACCGCGGCAATCAGATGGCGATGGCGCAGGCCGAGTACGACGTCGGCCTGTGGCACGTGCGTTCCGGCTGGATGACCGGCGGCCTCCACGCCATCGGCTTCCTCGACCTGGGACGCGCCTGGCAGAACTCGGATCACGCCTGGGACCTCTCGCGCCAGCATGTGGCGGTGGACGGCGGGATCGGTTTCGCCACCGCCGAGGACGGCCTGCGCGTCTACTTCGCCAAGAACCTGCAGGAATCGGGATCTCCGTTCGTGACCAGCTTTCGACTGCAGAGACCCTTCTAGCGGCAACCGATGTCCGCGCTCCCCTCCCCGACCGCGCCCCGACGCCGCTCCCCGCCGCGCCTGCTCGTGGCGATCGCGCCGCTCCTGCTCGCCGCGCTCGATGCCGGGCCCTCGCTGGCGCTCGATCTGGCGGTCGACGCCCCGCGGATTCGCAGCGACACGGTGTGGGTGGACGTGCGCATCTCGAACCCCTTCTCGTCGCGCGTTCAGGAAAGCCTGCTGCGCGGCATGCCCGCCACGCTCCAACTGCACTCCGAGCTCTGGCGCCGGCGCACGATGTGGTTCGCGCGCGTCGAGGACAATTTCGACGCCGAGCTGCGTATCCGCTTCGATGTGTCGAGCCACTCGTTCTTCATCGAGCGGCGCGGGGCCGCGCCGATCTCGATGGGGACGCTCGATTCATTGTCCACGGCGCTGGCGCAGCCGCTGGCGCTGCCGGTCGGCCGACTGCACGAGGATGGTTCGGGCGGCCGGCACTTCGTGGTGGTGACGGCGACGCTCAAGCCGCTGTCGGTGGAGGACGTCGCCGAGGTGGAGAGCTGGCTTTCCGGCGAGGTCGAGACTCAGCGGCACTCGGGTTTCGGATTGATCACGCAGGTGCCGGCGTCGCTGTTCGATGCGGTGCGCAACCTGGCGGGATTCGGCGACGATCGGGTGCGGGCGATCACCGAGGACTTCACGCTGCCGGAGCTGCAAGGCGACCACTAGACGGCGCTCGCTCGCGGGCGCAGGGTTGCTCGCGCGCGCCCCGTTCAGCGCAGCCAGGCGAAGCGCTGGGTGGCGGCGGAGCCACGCACGCGGGCCAGCACCAGGCACGGACCCACCGCCCGTCCACGCTGATCGGTCCCATTCCAGCTCCACTGCACCTCGTTGCCGAGGCTCAGGGGCATCAGCGAGGCGAGCCGGCGTCCGCTGACGTCGAACAAGTCGAGCGGCGCGGGAGCGCTCCCGGCCATCGACAACTGGACCGCGCCACGCGCGGGATTGGCCCCGATCACGCGGAGTCCGTGCGCCGGATCATCGGTGGTCAGCGACAGGAAGAACCCGGGGAGGCCGCTCACCGCGGCCGGTGCTTCGAGCTGTGCGTTCTCGATCGAACCCGAATAATTGGCGAGCGAACCGCCGAACAACGAACGGAAATCCTCGGCGAAGATCTCGTGCGGGCGATCGGCATGCGGCGCACCGGCGTTGAACAGAGCGACGTTCTCGATGCCGCGGTCCTCGCGGTACTGGCTCCAGCGCGGATCCGAATCCGGGAACCACTGGTACTGGACGACGTGCCCCAGCTCGTGCGCCAGCTCGGCGTGCTGGTGCTCGCGCGACAGCGGCGTGACGCCCGGCGAGAGCAGGATCAGACCCGGGCCGGCCGCCGAGCTCAGCTCGGCGCGTCGCGGGTAGGGCAGGATGAAGATGTCGGCGTCGAGGCCGTCGAGCGGGAAGCGGATCTCGGCGAGCGCCTCGCGAACCTCGCCGGCGTCGAACGGATGGAACGCACCGTCGCCGGGATTGCTGACCGCGGGATCGGAAGTCGAGCGGATCAACTCGAATCGTCCGCCGCCCGGGACTTGCAGCCACAGGACCCCGTTCGCGTCGGTGGCGCAGAACTGCTCGAGCGTCTCCGTGGCGTCATGGATCTGGATGCCGTTGACATGCGCCGAGCCGGCGACCTCGTTGGCCAGTGCCAGCGAGCCCGGAACCAGGCCGGTCATCGCGATTGCCGCGATCAGGATCGGATGGTGAGGGCGCGTCCTCATGCCCATTCTGCAACGCGACGGACGTGCCATGGGCCGTCTGGCCCGGCATCCGTCGCGGTCCCGGGAACATGCGGCAAAAGCGCCATGTTTTCAATGAGTTAGCTGGGGGGCTCGGGCCCCTCGCGGGGGGGCCGGGCCCCTCGGACGCCGCTCGGCGCTCGGGAAATGGGTGGCTGCCCCCCGGCACACCGGCACGCCTGGGGCGAATTCCCCAACCGATCCGGAGCGAGTATCAGGCTCCGAGCGGGGGCGCCGCGCTCGCGGGCGGAGCCGCGACCGCGGGCGCGACGGATTCGGCCGGGAGCACGACCTCCACCGGCGTGACGCCGAACTTGGAGAGGATCACCGCTCCGGTCCCGATGATCGAGAGCGCGATTCCGAACAGGCTGCCCACGCACACCAGGAACAACGCGAGGGTGCGCGAAACCCCCGGCGGCCCGGCCAGCAGCGCGCCGGCCACGAAGAACAGGCTCACGAACAGCGTGCCCACCAGCAGCGCCATCATCATCGCGCCCTCGCCGAGTCGGCGGCGCAGGAGCTTGAGTCCGAGGCCGTAGATCCCGGCGTATTGACCGATCCAGACCATGATGATGAAGGCGAAGGGAAGCAGAGCGGCAACCGGTATTCCGATCACCGTGATGCAGAGAAGCGCCATGGTGATGAGGGCGAGCGGCAGCGAAGCGAGACCGAGCAGCAGCGAGGCCGCGGTCCGGCGCGACGCGGTGGCGGTGATGCGGAGCAAACGCCCCGGAATCACCAGCGACACGAGCCAGCCACCGAACAACGACGCCAGCCATAGAATGGCGACCATCAGCAGAATCGAAGGCAGCGCGGGAATCCCCGGAATCGGCGGCAGCACGCCGATATCGACGCTCTCTCCTCCGACGGTGGCCCCTTCGGCGCGGTCGATGACGCCGAGGATCGCCACCATGTCGCCGTCCACGATTGCGTGGGGGCCGAGCCGCACCGAGCCGCACACCGAAACCGTGTTGCCGGTCACGTGGCCGTCGATGCGCGACGAGCCGAAGATCGTCACCACGTCGCCGTCCACGCGCTGGCCCTCGGGCACCGCCACGTCCGAGAACACCCGCACCAGCGCGCCATCGTCGTCCACCATGACGTGCGGGCCCACCACCACCACCCGGCGCGACGCGCCGAGCGAATCGGCCGGCTCGACGGTGACGCTGCCCTTTCCCGCGTCGATCGAAACGCGAGTCCCGTGATCGACGGTGGTGACCGAAGTCGCCCGCGCGACCGGCGCGAGCAGCATCAGCACCGCGATTGCGAGACCCCCGAGCCGAACGCCCAAGAATCGCGAGCTCACGGGATCAGAATCCCAGCAGGCCCACATGCCCGACTCCCCGGTCCCGGCCCGCGCGGTTTGCGCGCAGCTCGCGCGGCCTCAGCCACCACAGCAGCAGTCCCGAGGCCAGCGTCGCCGTCAGCAGCACGACGTCCACGCCCGGACGCGCGAACAGCGTCCCCAGCGCCCGCACCACCGGCGCGATCCGGCCGAACAGGCCGTCTACGATGCCCCAGCCGCTCGCCAGCTGGACGGCGCCGAATGCGATCGCGTCGAGAACGAAGACCGCCGCCTCGGCGAGCCGATGGGAGGCGGCGGCGGCGAGCAGCGTGAGGATCGCGCGCGAGGTCGGCAGCAGCACCAGCAACGCGACTCCCGCCACCGATCCGGCGGTGGCCAGGCCATATCCCCAACCCAGCGCCCGCATCCAGCGCCGGCGGATGCGCGACGGGAGCACGCGATCGAGAATGCGCTCGGTGAGCGCCGGGCGCGGGCTCAGCAGCGCCAGCGAGGCGAGCATCGCGAACAGCCGTTGATAGAGCGCCAGCTCGGCCATGCACGGCGCACAGCCCTGCACGTGAACGCGCAATTCGCCGGCTTCGACCGGGGAGAGCTCGCCGTCGAGAAATGGCTGGAGGCGAACGGATTCAGGGCAGCGCATCACGATGATCCTTCTTGGAGCCGATCCTTGAGCAGGGCGCGAGCGCGGTGAATTCTTGCCTTGACGGTTCCGAGGGGCAGGTGGAGCGCTTCCGCGATTTCTTCATAGGACATGTCCTGCTGGTGTCGCAGCACGACGACGATTCGATAGTGTGGAGGCAGCGAATCGATCAGAGTCCTGGTGCGTCGTTCCTCTTCGGCGTGTGAAGTCAGCTCGTCGGGCTTGAGGCCCGGATCCTCGACATCGACGGATTGCTCTTCATCGGTTTCCGCGTCCCGGCGGACCAGTGAGACCGGCCGCACCTTGCGCCGGCGAAGCAGGTCGATGCAGAGCCGCGTGGTGATCGTGAACAACCAGGCTTCGAAGGAGCGGGACGGATCGTATCGGTCGAGCGCCCGGAACACACGCACGAAAGTTTCCTGCGTGATGTCCTCGGCGTCCTCGGCGCTTCGCAGCATCCGGAACGCCACCGTGTAGACAGGTTTCTGATAGTGCTCGACCAGCTCGCGGTACGCCCGCTCGTCTCCAGCCAGACACCGTTGAACGATTCCTGAATCGTCCTGATCCACGCCGGAGCCTTCAGCCACCTCTACGGTCGGCCAGGGGGGAAGGTTGCATGGACGGGCACGATAGGGAGGCCTTCACGAATGGGTCAAGACCCTGCGCCAAATGGGCTTGACGCGCCGGGACGCCCCCCGTAGCCTGCCGCGGCCATGATGTCCATTGCCGAACTCAAGGCTCGCGAAATCCTCGATTCGCGCGGCAATCCGACCCTCGAGGTCGAATGCCGTCTGTCCGGCGGCGCGTTCGGTCGCGCCGCGGTGCCCTCGGGGGCTTCGACCGGCGAGCACGAGGCGCTCGAGCTTCGCGACGGGGACGGACGGCGCTACGGCGGAAAGGGCGTGCTCAAGGCCGCCCGCAACGTCACCGAGAGCCTGGCCCCGCGCCTGCTCGGCAGGGACGCCCTGGATCAGCTCGGCGTCGATCGGACGATGATCGAACTCGACGGGACACCCACCAAGAGCCGGCTCGGCGCGAACGCGATCCTCGGAGTCTCGCTGGCGGTGGCCAAGGCCGCGGCGGCCGCGCTCGAGCTCCCGCTCTATCGGTACCTGGGCGGCGTGGATGCCGCGACGCTGCCGGTGCCGCTCATGAACGTGCTGAACGGCGGCAAGCACGCCGACAACAACGTGGACTTCCAGGAGTTCATGATCGTTCCGCTGGGCGCGCCGTCGTTCCGCGAAGCGCTGCGCTGGGGCGCCGAGGTGTTCCACGCGCTCGCCGGCGTGCTCAAGAAGCGCAAGCTCTCGACCTCGGTGGGCGACGAAGGCGGCTTCGCCCCCAATCTCGGATCCAACGAAGAGGCGCTGAAGGCGCTGATCGAGGCCATCGCCGCGGCCGGCTATCAGCCCGGAACGCAGGTGGCGCTGGCGCTCGATCCGGCGTCGAGCGAATTCTATCGCGATCAGAAGTACGTGCTCGCCGGCGAGGGCGGGCGCAAGCTCTCGAGCCTCGAGATGGTCGAGTTCTACGCCGGGCTCTGCGAGCGCTACCCGATCGTGAGCATCGAGGACGGGCTCGCCGAAGACGATTGGTCGGGCTGGAAGGCGCTGACCGATCGGATGGGCGGCCGCGTGCAGCTGGTGGGGGACGATCTGTTCGTGACCAATGTCGAGCGCCTCGGTCGCGGGATTCGCGAAGGCATCGCCAATTCGATCCTGGTCAAGGTGAATCAGATCGGCTCGCTCTCGGAGAGCCTGGCGGCGGTGAGCATGGCGCACCGGGCCGGCTATACTGCGGTGATCTCGCACCGCTCGGGCGAGACCGAGGACGTCACCATCGCCGACCTCGCGGTCGGCACCAACGCCGGCCAGATCAAGACCGGTTCGCTCTCCCGCTCCGACCGGGTGGCGAAGTACAATCAGCTCCTGCGCATCGAGGACGAACTCGGTGCGGGCGCGCGATATCCAGGAGGCGCGGCCTTTCGGGTGACGAAGTAGTCGGACCTCTTCATGAACGCCGCCAGGATGGCGGTGGCGCGAGGTCCGGGAGGACAGGGACGTCATGCAGGACATCGGCACGCGGCTCCGCCGCTACCGGCTCTCACGTTACGCACCGCCCGATGATCCCATTCGCCGCAAGCTCCGCTGGGGCTGGATCGCGCTCGCATTGTGGATGGTGTGGATCGGACTCCTGAGCGATCACAGTCTGTGGCGCATCTGGCGCCTCTCACGCGACAACGTCCGCGCCGAGTCGGATCTCCGCCGCACGCAGGAATCGGTGGCGCGGCTCGAGTCGCAGCTCGACAACCCCGAGACCAGCCGCGAGCAGGCCGAGCGCGTATTGCGCGAGCGTACCGGCATGGCGCGGCCCGGCGAAATCATCTACCGCATTCGCAGCGTCGCGAAGACCGACTCGGCGGAGCGCTAGTCGAGGCCGAGTCGCGGAGAATCAGCCGAGAACCAGGCGGATGGATCGAGGCGAGCGAGAGGCGTCCGCCAGGATACTTCGCGGCGCGGCTCGATCCGTTCGACGCGGCGATCGCCTGATTCGCTGCGACTCAGAAGCCGATGCACAGGGCGCCGCGCGCGCCCATCCCGGTGAGATCCAGGTCGAAGGGTTTGCCGTCGCTCGGATTCAGGAACGGTTGCTTGCTGGCGGAGTAATAGAGCGCGTTCATCCGTGAGCTGCGGTAGAAACCGTTCAAGACGACCGAGTAACGCAGCGCAAAGAACATGTGCACGCCGAATTCCGCGTACCAGCCCGGAGAGTCGCGCTGCGCGTTGGTGACGAACGTGCCGAAGATCGTCGTGGTGTTGTCGGTTCCGCTCTCGAAGGACTGGTAGGTCACGCGATTGGTGACCTGGCTCAAGAGTCCACCGCCGAGGAACGCGCGCGCCTGGAAGTCACCCTGGTTGTAGGGGGCGAAATAGTAGTCGCCACCCACGAAGATCGGCACCGACAGGATCTCGGCGCGGATGTGGATGTCCTGATGGATTGCCGGCAGGTACTCCTGCTCGGTCTGGTTCCGCAGCTGGCCGACCCCGGCGCGAAGCGCGAAACTCGGCTTCACGAAGAACCGGAGGCCGATGTCGTAGACGAACGAATAGGTGATGTGATCGAGGCCCTGGTTGCCGCGCGCCTCGAGGAACAGGTTGGTGTAGTCGAGCTGCTTGTTGAAGTTGTCGGCCTGGACCGTCGTGAATCCGCCGCCGAGCTCGAGGTTGAAGCGGTGGATGATGGCCGCGGCGTGGGCTGTGGAGACGGGAATGAGGGTTCCAAGGATGGCGGCCAGGGCCAGGGCCGCGCCAGTGTGGCGGCGAATCAATGAACTCCTCCCGCGATCGGGGTGGTTTCCTGGTCCGATGTTCCGCTCATCCCGGTTGGAAGCGGGCAGAATAACGACGGTTCGCGCCTCACGCAACCGGAACCGCACGGCGACTCGCGAGCCGCGGGCCGAGCACTTGACAGCGCGCGCGAGCCGTCACTAGAGTGCGCGCCACTGATGCGGGGTGGAGCAGCCTGGTAGCTCGTCGGGCTCATAACCCGAAGGTCGCTGGTTCAAATCCAGCCCCCGCTACCAATTTGGAGCCCCGGAGGCGCCGCGCGCTTCCGGGGCTCGATGCGTTTTTCGAGCTTTCGCGGCTCGCCGCCCGCCTACCAGTGTCCGAAGAGCTTGAGCAGGGCGAGAATCACGAAGATTGCGACCACCATGCCGGTCAGGAACAGCCAGGTGAACAGCCGATTGTCGAACTTGAGATGCATGTACCACATCGCCACCAGGCCGAACTTGAGCGCCGAAAGCGACAACAGCACCGGCACCATCACCGGCCTCATGGCCGGGATGTAGAACACCGCCACCTCGATCGCCGTGATCACGGTCAGGATCGCGGCGATGCCCAGGTACTCGCGCGCTCCCGGATGGGCATGCTCCACCGGGTGAGGAGCGTCGTGCGCCGGCGAGCCTTCGTGATCGGACATGCGTGCCTCTCCTACTGAATCAGGTAGACGAGCGTGAAGATCGCGATCCACACCACGTCGACGAAGTGCCAGTAGAGTCCGGCGATTTCCACGTCGAGCGAGCGTTCCTGACCGAGCTTGCCCTTCACCGCCATCATGAACAGCGTCCACAGCCAGATCACTCCGACCGTCACGTGCGTGCCGTGGAAGCCGGTGAGCACGAAGAACGTGCAGCCGAAGAGATTGGTCTGGAGCTTCAGGCCCTTGAAGAAGAACTCGGTGAACTCGAAGCACTGGCCAGCCACGAAGGTCATGCCGAGCAGGGCAGTGGCGGCCAGCCAGATCCTGGTGCCGCGCGGATTCCCGCGCTGGACGGCGGCCAACGCGAGCACCATGGTGAGACTGCTCATCAGCAGCACGAAGGCGCTGAACGACGTGAAGGGAATGTTGAAGATCTCGTGGGGGTGCGGCCCGACCTGATCGCGTCCGCGGTACACCAGATAGGTGGCGATCAGCGAGCCGAAGAACATGCATTCCGAGCCGAGGAACGCCCAGAACAGCATTTTCCGGCTGTTCAGGCCGGTGGACGTCGGGTGCGCCTCGGGAGCGTGAGCGGCGACTGCCAAATGCGTCTCCTTCCGTTCCGCGTCGGTGCGGCTCAGGTGCAGGGCTCGAACGCCCAGGAATACAAGCCCACCAGCATGATCACCAGCCCGGGAATGCCGAACGCCCAACCCCAGACCATGCCGGCCATCAGGAAGCCCATCCCGAAGGCGCTGACGATCGGCCAGAACGAGTTCGGCGGCATGTGAATGTGGCCGTGCACCTCGTTGCTGCGGAGCGCCGCCTCGCGGCTCTCCTTGTGCCACAGCGGATCGAGGCTGTGCACGACCGGCACGCTGCCGAAGTTGTAGGCGGGCGGCGGCGACGGGATCGCCCACTCGAGCGAGGCGCCTCCCCAGGGATCGTTGCCGGCCGGTTCACCGTTCTTGAGACTGCTCAGGAAGTTCCAGATGAAGATCAGGATCGAGGGCGCCAGCGCCAGCGCGCCGATCGTCGAGAGCAGGTTGTAACCGTCGAATCCCATGTTGGGCGCGTAGGTGTAGACGCGGCGCGGCATGCCGAGCAGGCCGACGAAGTGCATCGGGAAGAACGTCACGTTCATCGCGATCATCTGCGTCCAGAAGTGCCACTTGCCCAGCGTCTCGTTCATGCGCCGGCCGGTCATCTTGGGATACCAGTAATAAATGCCGGCGAAGATGCCCATGATCGCGCCGCCGAACAGCACGTAATGGATGTGGGCCACGACGAAGTACGTGTCGGTCTGCTGCAGGTCGGCGGGCGGCGACGCGTGCATGAATCCCGACAGGCCGCCCATCGTGAAGGTGACGATGAAACCGATCGCGAACAGCATGGCGGTCTTGAGATCGAGCTTCCCGCCCCAGAGCGTGCCGATCCAGTTGAAGATCTTCACGCCCGTTGGGATGGCGATCAACATGGTGGTGAGCGCGAAGAACGAGTCGGCCATCGGCCCCAGGCCCACCGCGAACATGTGGTGGCTCCAGACGCCCCAGCCCATGAACCCGATGAAGATCCCCGAGTACACCACCACCGGATAGCCGAACAGCGGCTTGCGCGAGAAGGTGGGCAACACCTCGGAGATGATGCCCATCGCGGGCAGGATCAGGATGTAGACCTCGGGGTGCCCGAACAGCCAGAAGAGGTGCTGCCACAGCAGTGGATCGGCTCCGGCGGTCGGAATGAAGAAGTTGGTTCCGATGAACCGGTCGAACAGCAGGAACACCAGCGCCACCGTGATCACCGGGAACGCCAGGATGATCAGGAACGAGGTGACCAGCGTCATCCAGACGAATGGCGGCATGCGCATCAGCTTCATGCCCGGCGCGCGCAGGTTGATGATCGTCACGATGAAGTTGAACGCCGCGGCCAGCGAGGCGATGCCGAGGATCTGGAGCCCGACCGCCCAGTAGTCCACGCCGTGGCCCGGCGAGTACTGACTCGAGGTCAGGTTCGAGTAGCCGAACCAACCGACATTGGGTGCGCCGCCCAGGAAGAAGCTCAGATTGAGGAACAGCGCGCCGAACAGGAACACCCAGTAGCTGAAGGCATTGAGCCGCGGGAACGCGACATCGCGCGCGCCGATCATCAGCGGCACCAGGAAATTGAAGAAGCTCGCCGACAGCGGCATCACGGCGAGGAAGATCATGGTGGTCGCGTGCATGGTGAAGAGCTGGTTGTAGAAGTCGGGATTGACCAGCTGATTCCCGGGCTTCATCAGCTGCAGGCGGATGACCAGAGCTTCGAGCCCGCCAATCAGAAAGAAACTGAAGGCGGTGATGCCGTAGAGCGCGCCGATCCGCTTGTGATCGACGGTGGTGATCCAGCCCCAGATGCCGGAGGGGGCGTGCGCCTCGGCCGGAGCGTGTGCCGTGACGGTGGTGGTGGCCATGGGTGGTCTTCGCTCCTCCCCTACTTCAGGCTCTCGAGGTAGGCCTCGAGCGCCAGGATCTGGTCCTGCGCCAGGCCCAGGTTGAGCATCAGCGTGCCGGGCTTCTCCTTGTCGGGCGCCTGAATCCAGTGGCCCAGATTGTCCGGCGTGTTCGTGAACATGCTGCCGGCAATCGAGGTGCGGCTGCCGAAGTGCGTGAGATTGGGTCCGATCACGCCCTGCGAGAGCCCGTTGATGGTGTGGCAGCTCACGCACGCGCTCTCGAGGAAGATCTTCTTCCCCTGACCCGCCAGCGTGGTCGAGTCGGGCTCGACGGGGCCCGTCTTCTGGTGGGCGACCCACGCGTCGAATTGCTCGGGAGTCTCCACGAACAGCTTCATGTGCATGTTGGCGTGGGAGAGCCCACAGAGTTCGGCGCACTGGCCCGGAAACTCGCCGAGTGTGTCGGGCGTGAACCACATGGTGTTGGTGTGGGCCGGCACCACGTCGCGCTTTCCGCCCATCGCCGGGAACCAGAAGCTATGGATGACGTCGGCCGATTCGAGCTGCACCAGGATCGGGCGGTGGACCGGCACGTGCATTTCGCTGCCGGTCACGAACCCTTGCTCGGGATATTGGAACTCCCACCACCACTGGTGTCCGACCACCTTGACGGTGAGGGCGCCGGGCGGCGGCGGGCCCTGAGTCTTGAAGATGGTCATGACGGTGGGCACCGCGACCAGCGCGAGAATGATCGCGGGCGCGATGGTCCAGGCGATCTCGAGCGCGGTGTTGCCGTGGACCGGCGTCGGGTCGGGCGCACCCGGGCGGCTGCGGAAGCGGAACACCGCCACCAGCAGCAGTCCGAGCACCACGATGAAAATGATGGTGACCCACATCACCTGCTGCTCGAGCAGCTTCTGCACCGCCATCGCGTAGTCGGAGCGAGGCGTGAGCGAGGTCTGCGGATAGTCGCGCGAGTTGCAGCCGGCGATCAACGCGGTCGCGCCCACCAGCAGCGCGCCGAGCCAGCGATTCGTCCTCGCGTTCTTTCGGTGGGGCATCAACTCTCCCGCAGGGTGAACCGGGACGGCCCGGAGACGGTTGCCGAAAAAATCGGCGCGCAAAGTACCACGAGGGCCCGAAGCGTGGGAAGGGCTCAGTGGCGCAGGGCGGCCATCAGCGCGTCGGCCGCAAGAAGTAGGTAGAGAGCGAATAAGTAGAGAATTGAGAAAAGAAATAGCTGCATCGCGTGCTTCGCCTCGTGCGTGCGAGCGAGCCGGATCGCGAGCGCGATGAACGCCAGACCGAGCAACGTCGCCGGCGCGGTGTAGAACGCGCTCGCCAGTCCGAGCGGCTGCAGCGCGAGCGTCACCGGCACCAGCACCAGCGTGTAGATCAGGATCTGGCGGCGCGTCTCCGTCTCGCCGTGCGTCACCGGCAGCATGGGAATGCCGGCGCGCTCGTAGTCCTCTCGCCGGTAGAGCGACAGCGCCCAGAAATGCGGCGGGGTCCACAGGAATACGATCGCCGAGAGCACCACCGCCGGCAGCGTGATTGTGCCGGTCACCGCCATCCACGCGATCAGCGGCGCCGAGGCGCCTGCGCCGCCGCCGATGACGATGTTCTGAGGCGTGCGTCGCTTGAGCCAGACCGTGTAGAACACCGCGTAGTAAAGAATAGAACCGAGCGCGATCAGCGCGGCGCCGACGTTGGTGGTCGTCAGCAGCGTCACCCACGAGAAGCCCGCCAGCACGAAGCCGAGCCCGAGCGCCGCCGAGGGCGGCAGCAGGCCCGCCGGCAGCGGCCGCGTCGCGGTGCGCTTCATGAGCGCGTCCACGTCGCGGTCGAAGTACATGTTGAAGCTGGCCGCCGACGCCGCCGCGAGCATGGTGCCAATCAGCGTGCCCCAGAACACGCCCGGCTTCGGGAAGCCGCCGCCCGCGAGCAGCAGCGCGGGAACGCCGGTCAGCACCACCAGCAGCACGATGCGCGGCTTGGTGAGCTCGAGCCAGGCGGCCGCCACTCGCCGCGCGCTGGCCGGCGCCAGGGCGAAGGTCGTCACGCGGGCACGGCTCGAGACGCGCGTGCCGGCATCGACGCCACGCGGAAGGTGAGCATCACCATGAGGCCGAGGATCGCCGCGGCGTCGGCGAGGTGCATCGCGGAAATCCAGACCGGCAGTCCGAGCAGCACGTTGCTGACTCCCAGGATCATCTGCGCGAATACCAGCCCGAGCACCACTGGAGCGCCGGCCCGGATCACCGGATCGGGCGCCCGGCGAGCACGGATCGCCAGCAGCACCATTACCGCGGCGAGCGCGTAGGCGCCGAAGCGATGCATCATCTGCAGCCCCACCGCTCCCTCGAGCGGCGGCAGCCATTGGCCGTTGCAGGTCGGCCAGTCCGGGCAGGCGAGCCCGGCGTTCTGAGTGCTCACCAGGCCGCCGAGCAGCGCCTGGCCGTAGGTCATCACGGTAGCGGTGGCGAACAGCGCCAGGAGTCCCGGCGGGCGATCACTGAGACCCGCGGGCGCGGCCTCGACGATGCGCGACTGCGCCGCCAGGGCGAGCGCGAGCAGCGTCGAGAACAACAGCAGCGCGACCGCCAGATGCCCGCTCACCACGAGCGGGCTCAGCAGCTTCCACACCGTGAGCGCGCCCAGCAGCACCTGAGCCAACAACAGCACGACCGCCAGCGCCGCGAGCCCGCCCAGCCGAGCACGTACCTCGCGCCGCGCCAGCGCCCAGCCGCAGGTGGCGAACAGCAACACGCTCACCAGCAGCGCGACGCAGCGGTGGCTCCACTCGATCAGCACGTTGAACTGGAGGGGCGGGATCAGGCGGCCCTGACAGAGCGGCCAGTCGGGGCAGGCGAGGCCGGAGCCGGTGGTGCGCACCACCGAGCCGATCACGATGAGCCCGAACATCAGGAGGGCGGTGAGGAGCGCGAGCCGCGAGGTTACGGCGAACGCGCGCGCGGACGACATCTGGCCTCCAAGTGGAATGGAGGCCGCAAGCTAGCACAGGCTTGGGGCGAGCCGGAAGCGGCTCCGGCATCAGCGGGCGCAACTGCAATTTCCGGAGCAGGACCCTCGCTTGACCCGGCCGGCGCTTCCCGCCTACCTGTCGTTGCGCGGCTTCTGCCCGCGCACCGACGCGGTTCCGGGCGGCACCGGGTGCAGGTCGTTCACCTGCGCCGGGGGAATGCGATCCACCCCGATCAGAAACAACGCGTCGTTGGCGGGAACCCATTGAGTCGAGGAATTGAGCCCGTTGTTCACGGTGGGATCCGCCGTGCCGTTGATGCGACGGTAGGCCGCCTCGAGCTGAACGTTCTGACCGGTCGAGCCCGGATTCACCAGCACGGTGCCGTTCTGGAAGTCCCTTCGATACACGCTGCTGGTGCCGGCCTTGAAATGCACGTCGTCGAGCCACACGTCGCCGGTCTCGCCGGCCAGATGGAAGCTCAGCAGGCCAGCCCCCGACGCGTCGGAGACCAGGATCACCTGATAGCGGCGCCACTGCGTGTCGAGGTTGATGATCTGGTAGGCGTACTCGCCGCCTCCAGTCGGCGGGCCGGTGATGACGCGCAGCGTGCGCGGAAAGGCCGCCTTCGCCCAGAAGGTCGCGGCGTATTGCGAATTGACGATCAGCGGAATCGTCCCGGTGGTCGCGAAGCTCGTCGCCCAGGGCACCGCCGGATTGGCAACCGGCACGGTGATGTGCGCCGAGACCGAACCCTCCGGAGCGCTGGTCGTGTCGGCGCTCACGGTGGAGCCGACCGAGGTGGAGAGGCGCCAGCCCGACGTGACGCCGCTTTCGAAGTCGCTGTTGGCCACCGCGTCGGGCCCCGGACCCACCCACACCATCTGATAGCACGGGCCGAGCGCCTGGCCGAGCCAGCCGGTGTTGGAGAGCTGACCGGTGGCCGCGCCCGAGTTGAGGTCGACCGCGTACTCGTCGTACCACCACGCCATGTATTGGTCGGGCCGCGATTGGCGCGCGGCCGGGCCGAACACGTGAAAGCCGCTGCCGAGCGACGCGCTGCCCAGGCCGAATCGTACGCGCCGCGTGTTGTCGGCGATGTAGGGGACGCCGGTGCCGTTGGTCGCAGTGAAGATGAAGTTGTGTCTCGGCGTGACCCAGCGCGTCTCGTCGATCAGATAGCCGCCGGGATCGTTGTACATGTTGGTGAACCAGGTGCCGCCGTTCTGGAACGGAAAGTTCTCGCGCATCCAGCCGTTGAACCAGGCATACTTGGTCCCGGCCGCGCAATTGCCCGCCAGGATCACGCTCGGCCCGCACAGCTGGCGCAGCCGCGCCGCCAGCGTGTCGGTTCCGGCTCTCCAGCCGGCCGAGAAGCTGCTCAGGCTCGGATAGCCGGCGCGCGCGTAGTCGATCTGTTCCCCGGCGCTCTGCATCCACTCGATGTTGTCGCAATAGGTGTCGATGAAGAGACCGTCCCACATCCCGGTGCTGATGATCGCGTCGTGGAAGAGCTGCGCCAGCGCTTCCGCCACCACGTAGCGCCCCGTACCGTCGCGCTTGGCGATGTTCACGTCCGCAAACTGAGTGGTCCGGGAGCCGTAGAGTTCGCCGTACTGGTTGTAGAGGAAGCCGTTGAGATCGCGCACCGTGCGCCAGTAGCGCGTCGGGTAATGAACGAGCGAGTCGGACTGAAGCGAGTAGTAGCAATAGTGGCCGTGCACGTAGGCCAGCAGCTGGATGCCGGGATGCCGCGCGCGCAGCGCCGCCGGGAGATCCGGCCGGTAGGGTGTAATCGGGCTGGCCTCGAGGGTCACCAGATCGTAGCGCGCGATCTGATCCAGCACGCCCGGCACCGCCGTGCCGGTCGAATCGAGCAGCGGATAGCCATCGCCGTATATCGAGCCGTAGAGCGCGAGCCGCGGGTAATTCTGCGCGCGCGCCTGGCCCGAAGCGACGAGAGTGGCCGCGAGGATGGCGGCCGCGAGGAGGGGGCGGTGGCTGAACACGGTGGATCCCCGAAGTTATCGGCCCGAAATCGAGCGGACTTGAAGAGGGCGAACGAGCTTCGAAGCCGGCGTGGGGCATCCGACCCGCGACGACCGGAACGGTAGTCCCTCGGCGCTCCCGATGCTAGCCTTCGCGCCATGAGTCGCGCTCCGCTTCCCCGCGCGGTCGCCGGCGATCTCGCCTATTGCCACGAGATCCTGCCCCGGGTCTCGCGCACGTTCGCCATCAACATCCGGTTGCTCGGCCGCTCGATGCGCGACCCGGTGTGCGCGGGCTACCTCCTGTGCCGCACCGCCGACGCTCTCGAGGACTCGTGGCCCGGATCCCCGGCCGAGATTCGCGGCCGGTTCGAGCGTTTTCGCGCCGCCATGTCCGGCGATCGGGGCGCCGCCGACTCGCTGGCCGCAGCCACGCCGCGCGAATGCCGACCACGCGCCGATCTCGAGCTGGTCCGAAATTTCCCGCGGGTCGCACGCGTCTATCACGCCTTCGCCCCGCCCGAGCGCGACGCCATCGGCCGATGCCTCGACACGATGTCGGCCGGGATGTGCCGCTATGCGTCGCGCGCCGCCGAGCGGGGGAGCACCGTTCCCTATCTCGACGATGAGGGAGAGCTCCACGACTACTGTTACGTGGTGGCGGGCTGCGTGGGTGAGATGCTCACGCGACTGTTCGGCGATGTCGCGGGCGATCCGGACAGCGAACGCGCCCGGCGAAGGCTCGCGCTGGCGCCGACGGTCGGCGAAGCGCTACAGCTCACCAACGTGCTCCTCGACTGGCCTCACGACGTCGCTGCCGGCCGCTGCTTCATCCCCGCCGCCTGGCTGCGCGAGGAAGGGCTGACCGTCGCGGACCTGCTGCGCCCGGGAGAACCGCGGCTGCGGTCGCTGGCGGCGCGCCTCGAGGCGCTGGCCCGCGCGGCACTGGCGCGCGTCCCGGACTACGTCGATCTCATTCCGGCCCGGCACCTGCGCTACCGTTGGTTCTGCCTGTGGCCGGCATTGTGGGCGCTCGGCTCGATTCGGCACGCCCATCGCGACCCGCGCTTCCCGGCCAGCCCCAAGCGTCCCAGGCTGCCACGCGCGGAGTTGTGGGGTGCGGCGGTGGCGTCGGCGATGGTGTCATCGCACTCGGGCGCCATGCGCCGGCTGTACGCCGCCAGCGGCTAGGCTCCGTTTCGGAACGCCGCACGAGCACGTTGGGGGTGACGGTGGGCCAGGGCGACGACCAGGCTGGGTGGGCTCACCCGCCGAGGAGGAGCGATGCTGTGAATGGCCCACCGGCACTCCCGACCCGGAGGGCCGGCGTGCTCGCGGCCCGCTGGCGACATGCAGGGTCAGTCCCTGCACGTCCTGCACCATCCACCAATCTTCGGAGCATGACCCAAACGGAGCCTGGCCCATGCTTCAGCCCACCCGCTCCGGCTCGGCGGCCGGGAGATCGTGCGCCGGCGGGGGCGCCTGCGCGGCTTCGAGCGCGCGCAGCACGCGGAGCCGCGCGCTGACCCACAGCGCGCCCGCGAGCAGCACGACCGCACAGAAGCTGGTGGCGATCGGGGCTCCCCAGCGTTGGGCGAGCCCGCCAGAGATCAGGGCGCCGAGCGGCGAGGTGCCCACGAACATCAGGGTATAGAGGCTCATGATGCGCCCGCGAAAACGGTCTTCGGTGGTGAGCTGGAGCAGCGTGTTGGTGCTGGCCACGTAGAGGATCAAGCCGAAACCGGCGAGGAAACCCATCGCCATGGTCAGCGCCGGCAAGCGCGACCAGGCGAAGCCGGCCATGCCGAACCCCGCGCTCGCCAGCCCGATCAGGAGCTGGTGACGCAGATCCCAGCGGGACATGGGGCGCGTCATCCAGAACGCGGCCAGCAGCGAGCCGACGCCGAACGCCGAGACCAGCAGCCCGTACATACGCGCGTCGCCGTGGAGGATGTCGCGGGCGTAGACCGGCAGCAGCACCATGTACTGGAAGCCGATGCCGGCGGTGAGCGCCAGCAGCACCAGCAAGTTGCGGATCGCGGTCACGCCCCACGCGTAGCGCACGCCTTCGGCGAGTTTCTCGAGCGTGTCCTGCGGCACCGCGGGCGCGCGCACCTCCAGCTCGATCATCGCGAGCCCGACCAGCACCGCCACGTAGGAGAGCGCGTTCAGCCAGAAGCAACCCGCTTCGCCAATGCTCGCCACCAGCACGCCGGCGATCGCCGGGCCGAGCACGCGCGCCGCGTTGAAGGCCGCCGAGTTGAGCGCGATCGCGTTGGGCAGATCGGCCTTGCCCACCATTTCCACCAGGAACGACTGGCGCAGCGGGAGGTCGAAGGAGTTGAAGACTCCGAACGCAAACGCCAGCGCCAGCACCATCCACGCCTTGATCACGCCGAACGTGACCAGCGCCGCGAGAGCCCCGGCCTGGAGCAGGAAGAATCCCTGCGTGATGTAGAGCAGCTTGCGCTTGTCCATGTGATCGGCGATCACGCCGGCCGGCAGCGCGAACACCATCACCGGCAGAAACTGCACGAATCCGAGGAGACCCAGCATCATCGGCGAGTTCGTGATGCGATGCATCAGCCAGCCCTGCGCCACGCTCTGCATCCAGGTGCCGATCAGCGAGATCATCTGGCCGATCCAGAACAGGCGGAAGTTGCGGTGGCGGAGCGCCCGGAATGTCTCGTCGAGCGTCGCAGCGGAGGGAATCAGGCGCATGGCGCGGCGACGCTAGCACGAGGCCGCGCGCCGGCGAAGGCTGCGGGCGGCTCGCGGAGCTCGTTGGGGCTCGCGGTTTCCGCTGGCCATCGCGCCCCCAACTGCCGATAGTTCCGGCGTGCGCTTCGCCTCGCTTCAATCGGTACGGCGCTCGGCCGCGCGGGCGTTGCGACGCTTCCCGTCGGCCCTGGCATGCGCCTGGGCGGCGTGCGCGATCGCCGACGGGCTGATCCTCGCCAACCGCACCGACGAGCACCTGATCGCCGCGGCGCTGGTGCTGGCCCTCGGCATCCCGGTGTTCTTCGCCCTCACACTGTTCGACGAGCGGCTCCGCGCCGGGGCCTCACCGGTGGCGCGGATGTTGCCGCCCATCGCTGCGGCATCGTGCCTGGCGGCGATCATCTGGCTGTGGCCGCATTGGACGACCGAGGTCCAGTGGCGGCGCTACCTGCAGCTCAGCGTCTTGGCTCACTCGCTGGCAGCGTTTCTTCCCTACCTGTCGGCGCGGGAGCCCCGCGGCTTCTGGCAGTACAACCGCGCCTTGCTCGAGCGATTCGTGGTGGCCTCGATCTTCTCGAGCGTGCTCATGCTCGGGCTCGAGGGCGCGCTCGCCTCGCTCAAGCCGCTGTTTGGGATCACGGTCTCGGCGAAGGCGTTTGGGCTGCTGACGTCGTGGATCTATCTCGTTTTTCATCCCTGGTTCTTCATGGCCGGGATTCCCGGGGACCTCGCCGAGCTCGATCGGCGCGACGAGTACCCGGCCACGCTCAAGGTGTTCGCGCAGTTCATCCTGGTTCCGCTGGTCGCCGTGTATCAGGTGCTGCTCTCCGCCTACCTGGTGCGCGTGCTCGCCACCGGCAAATGGCCCAGCGGTCTGATTGGATGGCTGGTCTCGGCCGAGGCCGCTGCCGGCACGCTGGCAATTCTTCTGGTCCATCCGGTGCGGGACCGTGCGGAAAACGTCTGGGTGCGCACGTTCGGGCGCTGGTTCTACGTCGCGCTCATTCCCTCGATCATCATGCTGGCGCTGGCCATCGCCAAGCGGGTGGCGCAATACGGCGTCACCGAGGATCGCTATTTCGTCATCGCGCTCACCGTCTGGCTCGCCGCGATCAGCGTCTATTTCATCGCCCGCCGCGACGGCGACATCCGGCTGATCCCGGCGACGCTCGGAGCGCTCGCGCTCTTCACCTTCGCCGGCCCCTGGAGCGCGTACGGCATCTCGCTGGCCAGCCAGCGCGCCCGGTTGGTGAAGATTCTCGAGGCCAATGGCCTGTGGCGCGCCGATCGGCTGGTGGTTCATCCGGTCGAGCTGAGCCTGGAGGAGCGGAGGCAGCTCAGCTCGACGCTGACCTACCTGCTGCAAACTCACGGAAGCGCCGCGGTGCGCCCGGTGCTCGGCGACCTCGCCGCCGCCGCCGACAGCGGCTTCATCGATCCCGACCGGGCGCCCTCCTACGAGCGCGCCGGCCGGGTGCTCGCGCGGATGGGCATTGGCTACGTGAACCCGTGGGAAGCGCACGATCAGCGCCCCGGCGGGTATTCGTTCTCCGCGACCACCACCGACCACCCGGCCGCCACCGCGCTCGAGGGGCTCGACTATCACGTCACCGTCGCGGGAACCGTCACCGATTTCGGCGCGGGCGCTCGCAGGCTGGAACTCGCATGCGACGCGCGCGGTCGCCGGCTGATCCTGAGTGAAGAGCGACCGCATCGCGCGACCTCCCGCGGCGCGACCGTCGCCGACACGCTCGCCACGGCAAGCCTCGACTCGATCATCGCGTTCTCGAGCGCGAGCGTCCCGTCGATCAGAGAGCCGCAGCGGCTGGCCCTCCAAGGTTCGGGCGCTCGCGGCTTCCTGGTGGTGAAGTATCTCGCTGGCGGCTCGCATCCCGAGCCGCGCCTCTACGGTCTCGGCGGCGAGCTCTACTTCTCGCTGCTCGTACCCGCGCCGGACTCGATCGCGACTGGCCGGCCCTGAGTTGCGCGTTTAACATGCGCGTGATGCCTAATCGTCCCGGTCTGTCGCGAAGCTGAGCGTGCCCGCGCTCTCGTTTCCGCCCGGTTTCCGCTGGGGCACCGCCATGTCGGCTCACCAGGTCGAAGGCGGCAACCGCCTCAACGACTGGTGGCGATTCGAGCAGATCCCGGGCGCGATCGCCGATGGCGACCGGAGCGGCGACGCCTGCCGACACTACGAGCTGTTCGATCAGGATTTCGCGCTGGCCGAAGCCGACGGGCACAACATGCACCGGCTCTCCATCGAGTGGAGCCGGCTCGAGCCCGAGCGCGACCGCTGGAACGCCGCCGAGGTCGAGCACTACCACCAGGTGCTGGCCTCGCTGAAGCGCCACCGGATCACTCCGCTGGTCACGCTCCACCATTTCACCAACCCGTGCTGGATCGCCGATCGAGGGGGCTGGGAGAATCCCGAGACCATCGACCGGTACTGCGAGTACGTCCGCTTCTGCGCTCGCGAGTTCGGCGGCGAAGTGGACTGGTGGTGCACGGTCAACGAACCCGAGGTCTATGCGTTTCGCGGCATGAGCGAGGCGGTCTGGCCGCCGCGCAAGCGCGACGACGGCGCCGCGCTGTGCGTGATCGGCAATCTGCTCGAAGCCCATGGGCGCGCCTACCGCGTGCTGCACGAGGAGGATCGCGCCGATGCCGACGGCGACGGCTTCAGCGCCCGCGTCGGTTTCGCCAAGCATCGCCCGCAGCTGGTGGCCGCCAATCCCTGGTCGCCACTCGACGCGCTGCGCGCGGCCATTGAGAACCAGATGTTCAATGTGGCCGTCGAGTCGGCGCAGGTGACGGGCATGATCGACCTGTCGATTCCCGGCGCGCCACCCGTGAGACGCGAGGTGCCCGAACTGAAGGACGCCTTCGACTGGTACGGCCTCAACTACTACACGCGCTGGATGGTGCACGCGCTCGGGCGCGAGGCGCACACCGCCAGGGTCGGCGCGCCCAGGAACGATCTGCACTGGGAGATCTGGGCCGAAGGACTTGCCGAAGCGGCGCATGCGGCGGCCAGGGCCGGAAAGCCGATTCTGATCACCGAGCACGGCATCGCCGACGCCCGCGATCAGTGGCGGCCAAAGTTCATCAGCGACTCGCTGGCCGCGCTGGCGCGCGTGATTCAGTCCGGCGCCGACGTGATCGGCTATCTCCACTGGTCGCTGCTCGACAATTTCGAATGGTCGGACGGGTATCGGGGACGCTTTGGCCTCTACGCGGTGGATTTCAATGATGCGACGAAGCCGCGCCGACGGCGCGAGAGCGCCGAAGTCTTCGCGCGCATCGTACGCGCCAACGCCGTCGAGCCCGCGCCGGCGAGCTGAAATCTCGCCGGCCCGATGCCGCCTTTGCGGCAGCGAGATCGCTGCGCTAACGTGATCGGCAACCCCCAAGGATGGCCGCACCGGGAAGGAACCTGATCGATGTGTCCCTACTGTCATGAACACGACGGCAAGCCCTGCGCCGTCACCGAGCGCCCCAACGGCCGGCTGGCCTGCGATTGCGGCAAGCATTCGTGGCCAAACAGCGGCGCGTTCCTCGAGAGCTGCCGGCGCGAGAGCCTGAAGATCTCGCGCACCGTCCATACCTGGACTCAGGGCTTCTAGAGCGGCTCTTGGACGGGTTTCGGCCCGTGCGTTAGCCTTTCGGCGTCCTCCTGAATCAAAGGATCACGCCATGGCCCACGACCCCGAAGACACGCTCGAAGGCTTGCAGCGCGAAGTCGAGCGCCTTTTCCACGATCTCGTCTATCACCGCCATCCGGCCTCGCACTTCAGCGAGCCGTCGTGGTCGCCGCCCGCCGACCTGGTGGTCTCTCCCACTTCAGCGCGCGTGCTGCTCGAGCTGGCGGGCGTGCCGCGCGAGCAGGTGCACGTCCGCCTGCGTGATCGCACCCTCGAGGTCAGCGGCCGCCGCGAGCCGCCGCGCGAGACCCAGGGGTCGCACTATCATCGCGCCGAGATCTACTTCGGCAATTTCCGGCGCACCATCGAGCTTCCCTGGGACGCCGACGAAAAGTCGATCGTTGCGCGCTATCGCGACGGCATGCTCGAGATCGAGTTGAAGCGCGTGCCGGCCCGCAAGACCCGCGAAGTCGCGATCGAGGAACCCCGCCATGGCTGACCGCCGAGCTTCGAAGAAGGTCCGCAGGCCGGCGCGTCGACCCCGCAAGCCGGTCAAGACCATTGCCGCCGGGGCGCGCAGCTCGCAACCGCTGATCGTGCCGGCCGGCGCGATGCCGGCGATGCCGGAGCTGGCCGGCGGACACGCGCCGTTCGATCCGTCGGCGCCGCCGGGTTCGCCGCTCGCCCCGCCCACGCCTTCCGCGCGCATCGCTCCGGTGATGCCGGTGCGCAGCACGGTGCTGTTTCCGTTCGCGATCGTGCCGCTCAACGTCGGGCGTCCGTCCAGCGTCACGCTGCTCAATGACGTGATGGCGGGCGACCGCACGGTGGCGGTGTTCACGCAGCGCGATCCCACCAGCCACGAGCCCGGCCCCGGCGACCTCTACCCGGTCGGTTCGCTCGGCATCGTGCTCCGCATGGTGCGCGTGGCCGAGGACCGGCTCACGGTGCTGGTGCAGGGGACCGGCCGCATCCGGCTCGGCGAGGTCGTGCAGACCCAGCCCTATCTCAAGGCCAACATCTCGCCGCTCTCCGAAATCGAGCACGAGGACGTCGAGACCGAAGCGCTCATGAAGACGGTGATCTCCCAGTTCGAGCGCATCGTCGCGCTCTCTCCGAACGTGCCCGACGAGGCGGTGGCGGCGGCGCGCAGTCAGGCCGGCCCCGGGCGCGTCGGCGATTTCATCGCCTCGCTGCTCGACCTGCCCGCCGAGGACAAGCAAAGGGTGCTCGAGCAGCTCGATGTGACGGCGCGGCTCAAGCTGCTCACCGAGCTGCTGCAGCGCGAGCTCCAGGTGCTCGAGGTCGGGGCGCAGATCCAGGAATCGGTGCGCGAGACCATCGACAAGGGCCAGAAGGAGTTCGTGCTTCGCCAGCAGATGGAGGCGATCCGCAAAGAGCTGGGCGAGGGCGACGACTCGCAGCGTGAGCTCGACGAACTCAAGGAAAAGATCGAGAAGGCGCAGATGCCGCCCGAGGTGCGCAAGGAAGCCGACCGCGAGCTGGCGCGGCTCCAGCGCATTCCCCCGCAGGCAGCCGAGTACACGGTGGCGCGCACCTACTTGGAGACGCTGTGCGACATGCCCTGGGCGATCTCGACCGAGGACGACCTCGATCTCGGTCACGCGCGCAAGGTGCTCGACGAGGACCATTATGGCCTCGACAAGATCAAGGAGCGCATCCTCGAGTTCCTGGTGGTGCGGCGCTTCAAGAAGGACGCGCGCACGCCGATTCTGTGCTTCGTGGGCCCACCGGGCACCGGTAAGACTTCGCTCGGGCGCTCGATCGCCAAGGCGCTGGGCCGCAAGTTCGTGCGCCAGTCGCTGGGCGGCGTGCGCGACGAGGCCGAGATCCGGGGGCATCGCCGCACCTACATCGGCGCGCTGCCAGGCAACATCATTCGCGGCATCCGCCGCGCCGGCTCTCGCAATCCGCTGTTCATGCTCGACGAGATCGACAAGCTCGGCGCCGACTTCCGCGGCGATCCCTCGAGCGCGCTGCTCGAGGTTCTGGATCCCGAGCAGAACTCGACCTTCATGGACCACTACCTCGACGTGCCCTTCGATCTGTCACAGGTGCTGTTCGTGACCACCGCCAACTATCTCGACCCGGTGCCGCCGGCGCTCCGCGACCGCATGGAAGTGATCGAGCTATCGGGCTACACCGAGGCCGAGAAGCTCGAGATCGCGAAGCGCCACCTGATTCCCAAGGCACTGCGCGAGAATGGGCTCGAAGGGCTGGGCCTCGAGTTCACCGACGAGGGCATTCTCAAGGTGGTGCGCGAGTACACGCGCGAGGCCGGGCTGCGCAACTTCGAGCGCGAGCTGGCCAACGTGCTGCGCCGTTCTGCCAAGGAGATCGCCGAGGGCAAGAAAGTGTCGAAGAAGCTCGACGCGAAACGCGTGCGCGAGCTGCTCGGGCCCGAGAAATTCGAGTTCGAGCGCGCCACCAAGCTCGATACGCCCGGGGCGGTGCTGGGACTGGCGTGGACGCCGGTCGGCGGCGAGGTGCTGACCGTCGAGGCGTCGCTGATGCCGGGATCCAAGCAGCTGATCCTCACCGGCCAGCTCGGCGACGTGATGAAGGAGTCGGCGCAGGCCGGGCTGTCGTACGTGCGCTCGCACGCCGAGGAGCTCGGCATCCACCCCGACTTCTTCGAGAAATCCGACATCCATCTGCACCTGCCGGCCGGCGCGATCCCCAAGGACGGCCCTTCGGCGGGCATCACCATGTGCACGGCACTGGTGAGCCTGCTCACCCGGCGCAAGGCGCTTCCCGGCATCGCCATGACCGGCGAGATCACGCTGCGCGGCCGCGTGCTCAAGATCGGCGGGCTCAAGGAAAAGGTGCTGGCCGCCCACCGCGCCGGCCTCACCACCGTGATCATCCCACGCGAGAACGAGAACGATCTCGAGGAGATTCCGGTGGATGTGCGCACCCACATGATCTTCTGCCCGGTCGAGCGGATCGAGCAGGTGCTCGAGCTGGCGCTCGAGTCGGCGCCCGGCGCCAAGGTCGGAGCGCGGGGCGGCAACGGCGACGCCGTGAAGAAGGGCCAGGCGCCGGGCGAGCGCGTGAAGCCGCGCGTGGCGCCGGTCGCGGCGCGCAAGGGCGGCTAGGTCCGGGCCGAGAACGCCGCGCGAGCCTCGAAGCTGAGACGCCCGCCGGGTTTTCCCGGCGGGCGTCGCGCGTTGCGGCCCGCAAGTGAGACGGCGCTCGTTCAGCTCGCCATCTTGAAATGGATCTCGACGTCCTGGCGGTCGGCGTCCGCGACCTTGAAGAACTCGGCCGGCGTGTAGTTGAGCCACTGCGCCACGAACTTGTCGGGAAGCTGATCGAGCCGGGTATTGAAGGTGGTCACCATGTCGTTGTAGAACTCGCGGCGATCCGCGATCTGGTTCTCGAGGTCGCTGATGCGCGCCTGCAGCTGCAGGAACGACTGATTGGCCTTGAGGTCGGGATAGGCCTCGGCCACCGCGAACAGTCCGCCGAGTGCCCGCGTCACCATGCTCTCGGCTTCGGCGCGCTGCGCCACTCCGCGCGCCTGCGCCAGAGCGCCACGCGCTTCGCTCAGCTTGTCGAACACGCCGCGCTCGTGCTGCATGTAGCCTTCGACCGTGTTCACCAGCTTGGGAATCTCGTCGTGCCGCTGCTTCAACAGCACGTCGATGTTCGCCCACGCGCGCCCGACGTTCTGCTTGAGCGAGACGAAACTGTTGTAGAGGGTCAGGAAATACCCGGAGACCCCCAGTCCGAGAAACAGAACCAGAGCGAGGCCGATCGTCTCACCGACGTGCATGGTCTTCCTCCGTGAATCCAGGCGGCCGTGACCGGGGCGGGGCGGTCCTGGCGCGTTCGTCGCGCCGGCCCGTGGCCGGCGAACGCCACCGTGCAGTTATCGGCCGGTAGCCCCCTCGGCTTCAGGGCTTCCAGTGGCCGTGCCTCATGAGGTCGAGCAGGAACGCGAGCCCGATCAGGGTCACCGTCGGGCCCCCGAGCACCCCCGCCAGCGCGTGGAAGCCCAGCTCCCACTCGACCATCTTCGCGGACTGCTGGCTGAGGATGAAGGTCTTCTCTTCCTGGCCCTGCCGAATGATGGCCTTCACGTCGTCGTCGATGGTGTGCGGCCGCTGGACGGGCGCGCCGTCGGTGCCGGTCGCCATCAGCTCGTCACCGCCCGAGATGTCGAGCGCGCGCGAGCGCGGCGTGGCCGTGCCCATCAGGAATACGGCCTGCGAGTCTTCGAGAATGCGCTCGCGGAAACGCACGGTGCCGAGCCGCCAGAGGTTGCTCTTCATCCCGCAGTGTTCCTTCATGTACTGCTCGTAGCAGGCGGGGAACACCGGACCCGAGCAGTCCTCTTCGACGCCGAAGTTCATGTGCGACTCGACCCCTTGCGGGTAGACCAGCGCCACGCCGGTCTGGTCGCGGATGAAGAACGGCTGTCCCGACGAGGCTCGATGGACCACGTTCCAGCCCTGGCGTCCGCTGCGCGTCGAGATGTCCAGCTCCCAGTGGACGCACGAGCGCCCCGAGAACGGCGCGGCCAGCGCGCTGCGCGCGACGACGGTGCCCTGGACCTCGACCAGCCCCATGGCCATCGAGCGAATGCGCGCGGTGGGCGTGTTCTCGATCAGCCGCTTCTTCCGCAGGCTCTGGAAGCCATGGAGGAACCAGATCGGCCCGCCGCCGAGCGCGACCGCCGCATAGAAGGGAAAGGCTCCGGCGTGCATGGCGCCGCTCAGGACCGCCCGGCCGCGCGCAGCACGTCGGCGAGCGCGGCGAGATAGAGAATGCCGGTCATGGTGAGCGCCGGCCCCAGCGCGACGCCGGCGACGCGCAGCGGCGAAACACGCAGCAGCGTCGGCGTGGGCGGCCCGCTGCTCACCAGCAGGTAGCCGAGATGCTCGCCGCCGCCGAAGGCGAGCGTCGGTTCGGCCGGCGTGTGCTTCGACACCGCGCCCACCGCGGCGCTCACCGCCAGCGCTTCGGCCATCAGGTCGACGTCATCGGTGCCGGTGCGCTCGAGCGACATTTCGTCCTCGTAGCTCACCGCCTGCGCCGAGCGCACCGTACCGACCACGTGGCAGGGCCGGCCGGCCAGCAGCGCGCGCTCGGTGAGCGTGATGGTGACGCCCGCGCGCCGCAGCCACACCGCCTCGGGCACGCGCTGGAGCAGCGCCGCGAGATTGGCCGAGACCGGCTCGCCCGCCTCGATCGTGCGCGTGGCGGTCGGATCGAGGTTCCAGCGGCCGATACCGCCCGGTACGCGCGCGATCACGCCGCCCTGGCCGATGCGGAACCCGCGGCGCTCTTCCACCACGCCACGGATCGAGCGCCCGACTCCGGCGACCTCGAGCTGGAATCCCGCGCAGGGGCGGGCCCCGATCGGGGAGAAGAGCGGGCTCTCGAGCATCACTTCA
>DATKAB010000184.1 GCA_035498555.1 Candidatus Sulfotelmatobacter sp. | reverse complement strand
ATTCACGGCCAGCTCCTCGTCTGTCGAACCCAGTCGGTTACGGGGCCGTGTGGATCCAGGCCTGTTTGACCGCCACGCCTCCCTTGCCGTCTAGTGCGTCGCACTCCACCCACGCTGAGTCGTAGGTCCCAACATCGCCGTAATAGAAGATCTGCAGGTTGCTGGGGGAATTGTACAATTCGTGATGTGACGGCAAATTGCCCTTTATGATCAAACGGGAATCCGTCACCCAGTCGTATACAAGTGGATCGCCATCGGGATCGGTCGCTGAGGCAATGAAGATTGTGGAATCACCCGGGCCGATCACTCTCGGAAAGGCAACGAGCGAAGAAATGACTGGACTGCGGTTCGGAGGGGGCTGGACCGGATTGTCCTGGCCGCATGAGGAGAGACCGAAAAGCAGCATGAGGACGACGGCGGCGATCAGGTACTTCCTGGTTCGCATGGCTCCTCGGCTCCGGGCCCATCGCGAGTCTTCGATCCTACACCTTCCGCGAGCCCGGCGGGACTCCTGTAGACTGCCCAGGC
This sequence comes from Candidatus Sulfotelmatobacter sp., assembly GCA_035498555.1. Taxonomy (NCBI): domain Bacteria; kingdom Pseudomonadati; phylum Acidobacteriota; class Terriglobia; order Terriglobales; family Candidatus Korobacteraceae; genus Candidatus Sulfotelmatobacter; species Candidatus Sulfotelmatobacter sp. The sequence goes on along the minus strand of DATKAB010000184.1, from coordinate 28,650 downwards.
TGGCAACGTTGATCGATCCTGGCCGCGAGTGACTCCTGTCCCCAGAGAGGAGACCCGCCATGTCGATTCGCCGCTGGTTCCGCTGCGCTCTGCTGTTCGCACTCGCGCTCGCCGCCCCGCGGCCCGCGCACGCCATCAGCGTCATCGAGCCGATCGCATTCACCAGCTGGCGGGCCACCTCCGGAACCGGCTCGATCGGTGTTGGCGCCGCGATTGGAATCGCCAGCTTCGACGTGGTGCCGATGGTCGAACACGTGTTCGTGGACGACAGCAAGGATTGGGCGGTCACGATCGACGGCCACGTGCCGGTGCTCGCGCTGCCGCTGGTCGCGCTCTATGCTGGAGGCGGATTCACGAGCTACGACCACAATCCCGATCACGGCGAATCGTCCTGGGACAGCGGCATCAATCTGCTGGTCGGCGCCAAAGCCAGCATCCGCAGGCTCAAGCCGTTCGCCGAGATCAAGTACACGACCGCGGGCCGGGACGAGATGGTGTTCACGCTCGGGACGCGATTCCATCTGTTCGATTGATCGGGAATCGGAGGACTCCCGCCATGAAACGTTTCTCCACCCTGCTCTTGCTCTCCTTCGCCGCGTGCGTCTCGCCGGCGAGCGCCGCGCGCCAGGCTCATCCGGTCGACGAGCTGTGGACCCGACCGAACCTCGGCGCCCTGCGGCTCGAAAGCGTCGCCATGCTGCCGGCGGTGAGCTACGACGGCGTCGGCGACGCCGAGCGGCATGCCGAGGGCGAACTGATGAAATCGATCCGCGACGCCGGCTTCCGCTGGATCACCGGGCCGACCACGCGCGACATGCTGCGCCGCGTCCAGGGCGATTCGCTGTTCCCGGCGCTCAAGCGCAGCATTCTCGAGAACGGACGCATCGACTCGGCCGCCACGCCCGGCCTGTGCGCGCTGCTGCGCGTGAACGGTCTGATCACGGTGCGCCTCGACCGCGCCGAACAGGTTTCGATCCAGGCCGACGAATCGGGCAAGCCCAGCACCACCGTCTACGTGCACGCAATGCTGCTGGACTCGCTGGGACGCGTGATCTGGCGCGCGTCGGGTGAGAACACGCTCGAAGGGCCCTACATGACGGCGTTGCCCACCTCGGGCAGCAACATCATGAACACGCAGTTGGGGAATACGCCCAATTCGAAGCGGAACAACGCTCCCGACTGGCCCGAGGTGTTGGACCCGCTGTTCCTGCGCTGGCGGCCCAGCTTCCCGCCGCGTTCTTCTTTCGCGGGCGGCGCGCCGGCGCCCGCCGACTCGACGAAGCATTGACGCGGTGCTGATCGCCGACGACGAAGGCGGCATGCGCGCGGCGCTGCGCGAGGCGATCGCGGCGGCCGACGCCGACGAGGTGCCGGTGGGCTGCGTCGTCGTCCACGACGGTCTGATCGTCGGGCGCGGCCGCAACCAGACCGAGGCGCTGCAGGACGCCACCGCCCACGCCGAGATCGTCGCGATCGGCGCGGCCTCCAACGCGCTCGGCACCTGGCGACTGAACGAGTGCACGCTTTACGTCACGCTCGAGCCGTGCGCAATGTGCGCGGGCGCCATCATCCTCGCGCGCCTCGGCCGGCTGGTGTACGGCGCCGCCGACCCCAAGGCGGGCGCCTGCGGCTCGGTGCTCGACGTGATCCACGAGCCGCGGCTCAATCACCGCCTGCCGGTGATCGCCGGCGTGCTCGAGGACGAGTGCGGCGGCCTGCTGCGCGCCTTCTTCGCGCGCAAGCGGAAGGCGGGCGACGAGCTGCGCGCGGCCGAGAAGCGCCGCGACGCCGGCGACTAACGGCGCGAGACGCTCGAGCCCGCCGGCGCTGCCGGCGCCCTTGGGAGCGCGACCGCCGGCTGCTGCGGCGCAGGACGCTGAGAGGCCGGCCGCCACGCCGGCGGCGCGCCGATTGCCGCCGGCCGCGGGCTGATGCCCCACAGTCCCTGGAAAATCGTGTCCACCAGCTGGCGCAGTTCGGCCTTCTGGAAGTTCCACAGATCGAAGCCGCTGACGATCACTCGCGCGTTGTCCTGGCCGTGATACACCGTCATCATCGCGTTGCTCGGCGGCACGGTGGCGCCGGCGCCCTTGTAGAGGGTGTCGAGAGTGGACTGGATGTCCTGGCCGAGCAGCGTGGGATCGAAGTCCTCGCGAATGAGATCCGGTGACGTGATCGCCTCGAAGGTCGCGGTGTTCGAGTAGAAATCGCCGGAGCTGGTGCGCCATGCCGGCATCGAGTCGCCCGCCGCCAGGGACTTGAAGTTGAGCTGGGGGGGAAGCGCGGCGTAGGGCCCGGGATCGCCCGACAGCCGCCCGAGCGCGAGATTGAGCTGGAGGCTGCCGGTCAGCCCCTTCATGGTGCTGCGCCAGTGCGCGAAGTCGTAGGCGAATTTCCCCGGGACCAGGCTGGTCCCGCCGCGCCCCAGCAGCGACGCGGCGATCGAACCTCCGCCCGCCAGCCAGACCTCGCCGCCCATGCGAATGTAGGCCGACAGCGGGTTGAACGCGCCGAGCTGGTTCATGTAGCGCATCGCGGTCATCCCGCTCACCAGGTCGTTGGCGCTGTTGTTCAGGTTCGCGGCCGCGCCATCGGTCAGCCACAGCACATGCCGGTACCCGGCCAGCCTGGAGAGATCCGGGGCGTTGTCGACGCGGCCGAGCCGCGTGCCGAGCGTGTCGAAGTCGTAGCCGGCCAGCAGGCCGGGGCGGCTCACCGAGCCCGCCGGATAGCAGCGGATCGGCACGCCGCCACGTGCAAACAGGAACGTGTCGAGCTCGGCGGCGGTCGGCCAGCGTCCGAGCGGCTGATTGATGCAGGTGGCCGCACCGACGGTGGCCCGGTCGAGCAGGAAGCGCGTGTCCTCGATGACCAGCAGATCGCGCGTGAACGCCGCCGGAATCACACGAAAGTGGATGTGGCCCAGGGATTTCAGGCCATTGAGATCGGAGGCCTCGATGTAGAAATGATGTTCGGCCGAGCCGCTGAACGGTCCGACCGTGGCCTGCTGGTTGCCGAGAGCGAGCGCGCTCCAGTGCGAGGTGTCGGTGCGCTCGTCGGCGCGTGCCGAATAGTCGAAGATGTCGACTGGATCCAGGACCCAGCGGTAGCCGGTGATGGGCGCCCCCGGGTAGGGTGCTGCACTCCAGTTGAAGGTGATCGGGACATTGGCCGGGATCTCGAGAGGGAACTCGTAACGTGGATCGATCGGATTCCACACCGACTGCTGGTAGGTGTAGCTGAAGAAGTCGTTGAACATCGTGATCAGCGGCCCGCCGACCGCGGCGTAGATCGCGCGGAAGTAGAGCATGTTGGAATCCATCGAGAAGTAGGGCGTGTAGGCTCCGGCTTCGTCGAACGCCACCACGCAGAACGCGTACTCCGCGAGCGGGACCAGATTCAGGTACTGATGGCTGGTCACGCGGGGCCCGACCGAGTCCCAGCCCGCCCAGCCCCGCGGCTGGTAGTACCTGAGCACGCTGTCCGGGAACTGCACCGCGACCGAGGTCGGCACCTCGGTGTTCGAGGTGAGGAGCTTGGTGCGGTAGTAGACCGGCGAATGGCTGGCGACGCCGTCCGGGTCGTTCCCGGTCCACGAGATGGTGAGCGAGGGCGGGACATATTGGCGATTTCGACTGCTCGGCGCCGGCGACGTGATGCTCGCCGTCGGCGACAGCGTTTGTGCGTTGAACGCGCTGATCGCGGGGGCCGACTCCAGCCCCTTGTTGTCCACCGCCTTGATGGCGAACACGTGGTACCGAGAGGAAGTCGGCGCCTGCCCGGTCGCCACCGAATCGGGGTCCGTGGCAGTGAACGTGAAGGCGCCGCCGTTCGCGGTGGTGCTCACCCAGGCGGTATCGGGCTGTGGCTGGGCCGGTGAGGGTGAACTCGGGTCGATCGCGTAGACAAAGTGATCGATCTCGCCGTCGGGATCGTAACCAACCCAGCGAAAATCATAGGAATAGGAGTAGCGGCCGGTCGCCGAGGCCGGAGCGTTGGTGAGCCGGACCACCGGGCGCTGATTGGCGATCGCGGGACTGGAGACCTTCTTGGTGCAGCCGGTTAACCCGAGTAGGAGCAGTGCGAGGAGGAACCGCGAGGTGCGGGGTCGGGGCAATTCGTTCGTCCTCGGGGGAGGGAAGCACAGTCGCGCGGCGCCGAATGTTCCGACTCAAGAATGAGGCGTCGCGAGCGACCCGGTCAAGCCCGACCAGGAATGGTGCGGCCCGCGCCGTGGGGACGGCGCGGGGGCGTTGCCTACTTGATGGCCCGCCGCTCGAAGGTGCGCTGCCCGACCCACCACAGCGTGGCGCTCATCGCGATCAGCGCCGCCAGGGTCGCGGGCGCCGGCATGTGCGGCGTGGTGGGCGTGAGCGCTCCTCGCAGGCCTTCGGCCACGTAGACCAGCGGGTTCACCAGCACCGCGATCTGGAGCGCCGGAATCCGGGTGAGCCCCGCCCACGGATAGTAGGCGCAGCCGAACGAGATCAACGGGGTGAGGAGCGCGCTGAACAGCAGATTCACCTGCTGCGGCGGAACCGCCGTGCCGAGCACCATGCCCATGGTCGAGAACAGCAGGGCGCCGAGCACCGTGAACAGTACGATCGGGCCGAGATTGCCGAGCGCGAGCCCCGGCACCGGACCCATCGTGAGGCGGGCGATGGGCAGCACCAACAGGGCGGCGATCGTGGCCTGCAGGGTTCCCGCGAAGATCTTTTCCGCGACCAGTGTCGCCGTGCCCACCGGCGCCAGCAACCGATCCTCCATCTGGTGGGTATGGCCGAACTCGATCACCATCGGGAGCGCCACCGCCTGGAGGCTCGACAGCATGAGCGTGACCGCGATCACGCCGGGCAGCAGCGCGGCCTTGTAGGCGTCGCCCACGAATCCCATGCTGGGCAGAAGGACCCCGAACACAACGGTGAGCATGAACGGCTGGAGCGCGGTGCTGATGAGCACGCCGACGAAATTGCGTCGCGCCACGGTGAGGTCGCGGCCGAGCAGTGCGCCGAACACCCGCAGCGCCGGGGGAGTGGGGCGATCGAACGCGATGGTCGTGCTGGATGCGGTCATTCGAACCTCCTGCCGGTGAGAGAGACGAACAGCGTTTCGAGGCTGGGGGGAGCGATGCTCAATCCGGTGACGCGATGTCCGGCCTGCTCGGCCGAGCGCAGCAGATCGGCGGCCGCTTCGGCGCCGCGAGAGGCGTACGCCCGCAGCGTGCCGTTCGCGGCTTCGACGCGCTCGATGCCGGGGAGCGCGCGCGCGATCGGCGCCACGGCCGCGGCCGTGGCCGCGAGCTGCAGCTCGACCAGCGTGCCGCCCGGCGCCCGGCTCTTGAGTTCGGCGGGTGTACCGAGCGCAATCAGCTCCCCCCGATCGAGAATCGCGATGCGGTCACAGAGCCGGTCGGCCTCCTCCATGTTGTGGGTGGTGAGCACGATGGTGTGCCCCGCGGCGCGGAGCTCCTGCATCAGCTCCCAGGTGAGCAGCCGCGCCGCGGGATCGAGGCCCATGGTGGGTTCGTCCAGGAACAGGATCGCGGGGTCGTGGATCAGGGCGCGCGCGATCATCAGCCGCTGCTGCTGTCCGCCCGAGAGCTGCTGGGGCTTGGCGGCGGCGCGATCGCCGAGCGACATGCGCTGGAGAAGCGGGTCGGCGCGGCGCTCCGCCTCGGCTTGCGGGATTCCGAAGTAGGCGGCGTGGAACACCAGGTTCTCGCGCACGTTGAGCGAAATGTCGGGATTGGGTCGTTGAGGCGCCACCCCGATGTGCCGGCGAACCCGCACTGCCTCCTTCACCAGGTCGAAGCCGGCGACGCGAGCGGCGCCGGCGCTGGGCAGCAGGCGTGTGGTCAGCAGTGAGACCGTCGTGGTCTTGCCGGCCCCGTTGGGACCCAGCAACCCGAACAGCTCGCCGCGGCGGATTTCCAGGTCGAGGCCCTGGAGCGCGACCACTCCGGATGGCATGCTGCTGGGTGCGCCGCCCCGCGCCGCGGGAGTGGAGCTGGCGGACTTCGCACGCGGCCCGTGGGGGCCGGCGGTGGCCGGAGCCGTGTACACTTTTCGCAGGCGAAGCGTCTCGATCGCGATCTCGTCGTAGGTCATGGCCGGGCCTCCGCGGGAAGGTGCCGGGCCGGCGCGGGGTTCCGTGCCGGCCTCAAATGCGAATGCGAATATACATTCGCATCATCGGCCGCGCAAGAGTATTCTTGAGCCGTTCCTGAAGGCGGGCGTGGACGCCCGCGGAGGAGGACTGATGGCCCGTGGCAACGGGGTTCAGGCGCCGGAGGCTCCGGCGCTCGCGCATCCGGCCCGCCAGGCGCGCAGCCAGCGAACCCAGGATCTGCTGGTCGAGGCGGCCGAGGCGCTACTCAGGGAGGGCGGGCTGGAGTCCGCCACCGTGCCGGCGATCGCGCGCCGAGCCGGCGTGGCGGTGGGCTCGGTCTACCGCCGCTTCCCCGACAAGGACGCGGTGATGCGGGCGGTGGCCGAACGGTTCTTCGTGCGTGCCCGGGCGCTCAACATGCGTTCCCTCCAGCCCGAGCGCTGGACGGATGTCGCGCCGGAGGTCATCGCGCGGCTGTTCGTCGCCAGCATCGTCAACAGCTATCGCCACCACGGCGACCTGCTGCGCGCGTTGATCCTCTACACACGCTCGCATCCCGACGAGGGCTTCCGCGCCCGCTTCGAACTCTTCAACCTCGAGATGATGGACCGCGTCTCGGATGTGATGCTGGCGCGCCGGCAGGACTACCGGCATCCGAAGCCGGAGGTGGCGCTGCGCCTCGGGCTCGTCACCCTCACCTCGTTGCTTCAGATCATGGTGCTTTCTGAGGGCGAGGTGCTGCGCCTGGTGCGCGTGAGCGATGAGGGGTTGCGCGATGAGCTGATCGGGATGTTCCTGCGCTACGTGGGACTCGAGCAGACCCAGCGGGGGCAGCGCGAAGCGCGCGCCATCGGCGATCGGATGATGCGCGAGGCGCGCGAACAGGGCATCGATCTCGGGCGGCCGGCTTCGGGAGAGGAGGGCCGGCCGAAGTCGTCGTCGCGCCGCCCTTCCACGCGCCCGCGGAGGCGAGCGCGGTGATTCGGCACTTGCCTTTCGCGCTGCTCCTCGCCGCACTCGCTTGCCCCGCGGCGGTGCGGCCGTGTCGAGCCGCCTACCACGTGGTCTGGAGCTTCTCCGACTCGGTCACCGCCTGTCCGGCGGGAGACAGCGTGCTCGCCGGCCACCCGTCGCGCCTCCGCATCGCGGCGACGGTGACCCGCGAAAGCGGCGGGCCGGTGCTCCCGGTGGCCGGGCTACCGCCGGAATCGCTGTGGGTGAGCTGGTCCCCGGCCTCGGGCAATGCACGCGTCAACGACCAGCCCGGACGCGCGTACGCCGACGACTCGACCGACACGGGCGGTGCCACCCGAATCACCCTGCCCAGCCTTTCGGGCTGCGGGACTCTGGCACTCACGGTCTGGCTCGATGGCGTCAGCTTCGGGAGTTCGACCGTCGAGATTCGCAGCCTCGATTCGGACGGAGACGGTGCGCTGACCGGCGCCGACACGCCCTGCGACATCGACTACGACGGCTCGGTCGGGCCGGCCGACGCCTCGCTGTTCGCCAACCATCCCTCTCACTCCCATCACAACGCGCTGTTCGGCACGCTGGTGCGCCGCACGAATCTCTGCGAGGACTGCGAGGACGAGGCCCCGAACACGCTGGGCGAGAGCAGCGTCTCGTGGTCTCCGGACGGCCGGCGGCTCGCCTTCACCGTGCACATTCCTCCGCTCGGCGATTGCGTCGCGTTCCTGATGCCGTCCGATCCTGCGGACGGCAACGGCATGACTCAGTTCTCGTTTCCGCCGACCGGGATTCACGACTACGACCCAACCTGGTCGCCGCTCGGCACCGAGATCGCCTTCAGCCGCAACGACAACACGATCTGGGCGAAAGGGGTTCCGGGAATTGCCGCAGACACCTCGCTGCGGCTGGTTTCCCAGCACAACGACGGTACGTCCCGCGAGCGCGGCGACATCACGCCCTCGTTCTCGCCCAACGGCGAGTGGATCGCATTCACCCGCAAGTGGTCCGGACCCGAACGCTGGCAGGTCTGGAAGACTCCCGCCAACGGCGACACCACCCAGCGGGTGCAGCTCACCTTCGACGAGAGCGGAGACGATTTCTATCCACAGTGGTCGCCGGATGGCGAGTGGATCGTGTTCGCGCGAATCCTCGGGAGCTCTCAGAGCCTGTGGCGCGTGCCGGCGGCCGGTGGCACCGCCGAGCCGGTGCTCTCGGCGGTGGGCGATCAGCTGGCCGCAACTCCCGCCTTCTCGCCGGACGGCGCGACCCTGCTCGCCGGAGTGGGTGATGGGCTCGGCGTGAGCGTTCACACCCTCGACGCCTCGCTCGTCGGTCTCGCACTGCCCGCGGCGCAAGCGGTCGGGAACTTCGCGGCGTTCTCGCTGGTCGATCCGTTCCCCGTCCTCTCGCCGCGGCTCTCGCCCGATGGAACACGCCTCGCGCTCCGCACGGATCAGGTGTTCGCGGCGCGTCGCAACATGAGCCTGCCGCCGGTCGTCACCTCGGTGGCCGGGCAGAGCATCGCTCCGGCCACGCCGTTCGTGGACGTGATCGCGAGTCCCGGAGTGCCGCTTGCGATCCCGGTCGCGGCCGGGGATCCGGAAGGCGATCCGCTCGAGTGGCATGCCTGGTTCCTGCGGCCGGGAATGAGCTTCGATGCCACTTCGCATGTCCTGTCGTGGACGCCGGCGAACGGCGACGCCGGGAGCGTCACCCAGGTTCGATTCCAGGTCGAGACGCCGAGCGGCGGCATCGCCTACGCCATCGCGCGCGTCTCGGTGAGCGGAGTTGCGTCGGTCTCGCCCGACGCGCCGCGCGCTCGATTGGCGCTCGACCGGATCGAGCCCAATCCCTTCACGGATCTCGCCACCATCCGCTTCGCGATTGCCGCCGCCGGGGAGATCCGCCTCGAGATCTTCGACACGCTCGGCCGGCGGGTGCGGACGCTCGAGCGCGGCCGACTCGCCGCGGGCTCGCACGTCTCGAGCTGGGATGGACGAGACGAGCTCGGGCGGCGGGCGGCGCCCGGGCTCTATCTGTGCCGCCTGAGCGCGGGCGGATCGAGCGCCGAGCGCAAGCTGGTCCGAATCGGCGTCACCGGGACGTTCGAATCGCGCTAGCGTCGCTCGGGCGGCTGAGGCCAGCTTCCTCCCAGCGCCTTGTAGAGCTCGACCGTGGCGATGAGCTGCTGCAGCTCGGCCTGGCTCGATGCCAGCTCGGCCTCGAACAGGCTGCGCTGCGCGTCGAGCACTTCCAGGTAGTTGGAGAGCCCGCGACTGTAACGGAGTTCGGCCAGGTCGAGCGCTCGGCGCAGGGCGACCGACTGCGTCTCGAGCGCCACCGCCTGATCGCGGGCCGCGCGAACCGCGGTGAGCGCGTCTCCCACTTCGCCGAGCGCCACCAGGACGCTCTGCTCGTATTGCGCGCGCGCTTCTTCGGCCTGGGCACGCGCGGCACGCGCCTCGTTCGAGAGGCGCCCGCCGGTGAAGATCGGAATCGAGACGCCGCCGAGCAGCTCGTAGACGCGGCTGGGTGCGGTGTAGAGATCCCCGGTGGTCGTGGACTGCGCTCCGTAGAGACCGACGATCGAGAACGCCGGCAGACGAGCCGCGTCCGCCTCGCCGATGCGCGCGGTGGCCGCCGCGTACTGACGCTCGGCGACCGCGACGTCCGGGCGGCGCGCGAGCAGTGTCGAGGGGATCGAGTCGGGCACCACCACGGCGCGCGCGACCGTGGCCAGCGAGCCGGTCCGCGGGATCTCGATCTGACCCTGGCCGAGCAGGACGTCGAGCGCGTGCTGTCGCTCGGAGCGCAGCTGCTCCACTTGAGCGAGCCGCGCCGCGGGGACGGCGACCTGCGCTTCGAACTGCCGGATGTCGAGCTCGGAGATCAGGCCCCGGCCGAAGCGCTGGCGCGCGAGCTCGAGCGTGGCCTGGCGCGAGGCGAGCGTCTGCTGCGCCACCTCGTGCTCCTGGTCCAGCTCCAGCAGCTGCAGGTATTCCGTCGCCACGTCGGCGACCAGGGAGAGCACGACCGCGCGCTCGGCGGCCCGCTGCGCCTCCAGTTCGGCCTGCGCGGCCTGCACGCCGCGTCGCGTCTGGCCCCAGAAGTCGAGTTCCCAGGACAGATCGGCGGTGGTTCGGTAGGCCGGATAGGTGAGCGTGCCGGCGCTTCCGAAGGCGACACGATTCTTGGATGCGCTGCCGTTGAGCGACAGGTTCGGGAACAGCGGCGCGCGTGCCACGCCCACCCCCGCCCGGTACTCGGCGATCCGGGAGCGCGCCACCGACAGGTCTCGGTTCCGACGCAGCGCGAGGTCGACCAGGCGCGAGAGCGTCGAGTCGTGCAACACGTCCAGCCAGGCCAGATCGGTGAGCGAGTCGGCGTGGAGGATGTGCGGCGGCTGCGGCGGCGGGCCGGCGACGCCGAGCGTGTCGCTCCGGCGCGCGACCTCGAGGGAATCGAAGAACGAACGCGTCGAGCTGTCGCGATACGCGCCGCTGATCTGGGAATTCGGCGCGATCACTGGCGCCGGCCGATAGCGCGGTCCGATCGCACAGCCCGCAATCCAGACCACCGCGGCCAGCCAGGCGAGACGCCGGATCACGGCGCGTCCTTGTCGGGAGGCGACGCCCGCCGGCCGCGCCGCTCGGACGCGCCCTGGATCAGGCCGAAGAAGAGGGGAATGAAGATGATCGCGACGCCGGTCGCCACCAACATGCCAAAGAACACCGTGGTGCCGATCGAATGACGACTCACCGCTCCGGCCCCGCCCGCAAACAGCAGGGGTGAGACACCGAAGATGAACGCCAGCGAGGTCATGAGAATCGGGCGCAGTCGGTCGCGGGCGGCCCGCGACGCCGCCTGCAGCAGCGGCACGCCCTGCGCTCTCAGCGCACTGGCGAACTCGACGATCAGGATCGCGTTCTTGGCCGACAGACCCACCACCGTGATCAGCCCGACCTGGACGTAGACGTCGCTCGGCTGCCCGCGCAACCAGACCCCCAGGTAGGCGCCGAGCACGCCGAACGGGACGCCGAGCAGGACCGCGAACGGCAGCGACCAGCTCTCGTACTGCGCCGCCAGCACCAGGAACACGATCACCAGGCCGATCGCCATCACCGCGCCCGCCGCGCCCTTCGAGGCCCGCTCCTGGAACGACTGGCCCGAGTAGGCGAAGGTCAACCCTTCGGACGCGAAGCGCGCGCGCACCAGGTCGTCGATCTCCGACATCACCTCGCCGGTGCTGCGGCCGGGCCTGGGCGCCCCGGTCAGCAGCGCCGAGGTGAAGCCGTTGAAGCGAGTGATCAGGGTCGGCGCCGCGCGGAACTCGGTCCGGGTCAGGGCCGAGAGCGGAATCATCGCCCCGTGCGCTCCCCGCACGTACAGCCGGCCGATGTCGTCGGGGGACTGGCGAAACGGGGCCTGGGCCTCGGCCTGCACGCGATAGGTCCGCCCGTAGAGGTTGAAGTCGTTGATATAGAGCGTGGAGAGCAGCGCCTGCAGGGTGCCGAACAGGTCGCCGAGCTGGACGCCGCGGGCCTTGGCGACCTCGCGATCGACGCTCACGAACAGCTGTGGGACGCTGGCTCGGAAGTTGGCCTGGGCGCCGGCCACCGCCGGCAGCTGATTCACCGCCTGCACGAACTGCTGGACCTCGCCCGCGAATTCGGTCGCCGGCCTCCCGCTGCGATCCTGCAGATAGCCCTCGACTCCGGCGGTCGCGCCGAGGCCGGGGATCTCGGGCAGGTTGAACGCGAAGCCGATCGCGTCCTTCATTCCGAACAGTTTGCCCGAGAGCCGTGCGGTAATCGCGTCGAGAGCGTCCTTCCGGCCTCGCTGTTCCCACGGCGCCACGTTCACGAAGATCACCGCGCTGTTGGTCTGGCTGCTGCGGCTCAGAATGTCGAGCCCGACCAGCGCGACGATGTTGCGCACCGCGGATTCCTGCCGCAGAAAGCCCTCGACGCGCTCGACCACCGTCCGGGTGCGCTGCAGCGACGAGCCGTCGGGAAGCTGGATCGCCAGCGCGAAGTAGCCCTTGTCCTCGGTGGGAATGAACGACGACGGCACCAGGCGGAACAGCAACAGCGTCAGCCCGATGACCACCGCGAACGCGGCCAGCCCGGCACGGGGCCGACGCAGCACGCGATCGACGTTGTGGACGTAGACGTCGCGCCCCCGGTCGAAGAGGCGATTGAACGCACCGAACGCCCCGGTGGTGTGCCGCTCGGTCGCCTCCTTGAGCAGCAAAGCGCACAGCGCCGGCGTCAGCGTCAGCGCGACGATGCCCGACAGCACGACCGAGATCGCGATGGTGATGGCGAACTGGCGGAACAGCGCACCGGTGACGCCGCCGGTGAAGGCCACCGGTACGAAGACCGCCACCAGGGAGAGCACGATGGCCACCAGCGCAGGCGCCACCTGCTGAATCCCGTGATCGGCCGCTTCACGCGCCGAAAGCCCCTCGGTGGCCATGATGCGCTCGACGTTCTCGATCACCACGATGGCGTCGTCCACGACGATGCCGATGGCCAGCACCAGCGCGAACAAGGTCAGCACGTTGATCGAGAGTCCGAGCGCGCTCAGCCCGAGGAAGGTGCCGATCACGCTGACCGGCACCGCCAGCATCGGGATCAAGGTGGCGCGCCAGCTCTGCAGGAACACGAACACGACCAGCGCCACCAGCAGGAGCGCTTCGAGCAAAGTGATCGCCACCTCCTGAATCGAGGCGGTGACGAAGGGGGTGGTGTCGAACGGAATGCTGGCGGTCACGCCGGGGGGGAAGTTCTTCGACAGCTCGGCGACGCGGCGGGCGACCGCCTCGCGCGTGCGCAGGGCGTTGGCGCCGGGGCGCAGATAAAGCAGCGCGAGCGCGGTCGGATGGCCGTTGAGCCGGCCCTCGAAGTCGTAGTTCTGGGATCCCAGCACTGCGCGGCCGACGTCCCGCACGTGCACCAGCGAACCGTTGGGCGCGGCGCGCACCACCACGTCGTTGAACTGGTCCGGCGTCTGCAGTCGCCCCATGGTCGTGACCGGGATGGTGAGCTGGGTGCCGGGAGGCGCCGGCTCGCGCCCGAGGCGGCCCGCGGGGTTGGTGGCGTTCTGTTCCCGGATCGCGTCGGCCACGTCGCTCACCGTCACCCCGAGTTGCGCCATCTTGTCGGGATCGAGCTGGATCAGCATCGAGAACTGCAGCCCTCCGAACGTGGTGGCGTTGCCGATGCCCTGCACGTTCTTGAGTTCGTCCTCGATGTACAGCTTCATGTAGTTGGTGAGATAGGCGGCGTCGTAGCGTGGATCGCTGGAGCTGAGCCCGACCACGCCGAGGATGTCGGTATTGGCCTTGACGATCGAGATGCCGTTCTGGCGCACCGCGGACGGAAGCTGCGGAGAGGCGAGCTGGACCGCGTTCTGCACGTCGACTGCCGCCAGATCCTGATCGCGCTTGACGTCGAAATAGATCGAGAGACTCATGGTGCCGTCGCTCGAATTCGCCGACGAGTAGTAGAGCATTCCCTGCAGCCCCGAGAGCTGCTCCTCGATCGGCGCGGCCACCGCTTCGGCCACGTCCTGCGCGGTGGCGCCCGGATAGACCGCCACCACCTGAATCGCGGGCGGGGTGATCTGGGGATAGCGCGAGACCGGCAGCAGGCGGATCGCCAGCACGCCCATCAGCGTGATGATCAGCGAGATCACGCCGGCGAGCACCGGCCTGCGGATGAAGAAGTAGCGGACCTGCGAGTCGCTCCCGGAGGGAACCGTCATCGGGTCGCCCCGGGTCGCGCCGGCGCCGAGCTGCTATCGCCGAGCGCCACCGGCTTGACGGGCCGGCCCGGCGCGATCTTCTGAATGCCGTCTACCACCACTCGCTCTCCCGGATCGAGGCCCAGGTCGATCACCCATTGATCGCCCGCCCAGGGGCCGGCCTTCACATCGCGGGTCTGCACCGTGTCGCCCCTGCCGACGACGTAGACGAACTGGCGGCCCAGTCCGGTCTGCACCGCGCGCTCGGGCACCGCGATCGCGTCCTCCCGCGTGAAGCCCAGCAGTCGCACGCGCACGAACTGACCCGGCATCAGGAGATGGTCGGGATTGTCGAACACCGCGCGAAACTCCTGCGTGCCGGTGGTGGCGTCGAGCGAGGGCGCGACGAAGTCGAGCACGCCGATTCTCGGAAGCACCGTGCCGTCGGGCAGCACGACCTGCACCCTCAGCGCGCTCCCCGGCACGATCAGCGACCGCCAGCGCGGCACCTCGCGCCACTGGAGAAGCTGCTGCGACGAAGGCTCGAAGGTGACGTAGACCGGATCGAGTCGATCGATGGTGGTGAGCAGATCGGCCGGTCCGGTGACGCGCGCGCCGACCTCGAGGCGCGTTCGCCCGACCTGCCCCGCGATCTCCGCCCGGACGTCGGTGTCGTCGAGATCGTTCTTGGCCTGATCGTAGGCGGCCTGGGCGGCGGCGAATTCGGCGCGGGCGTTGTCCACCTCCTGCTGGGCGACCGCGTGTTGCGCCACCAGGGGCTCCACGCGCTCGAGGGTCTGGCGGGCGTTCTCGAGCCGGGCCTGCGCGCTTCGAAATGCGGCCTCATAGCGAACCTTGTCCAGCCGGTAGAGCACCTGGCCGGGCTTGACCAGGGCGCCTTCGGTGAACGGGCGCTGCTCGATCACGCCTTCGACGCGCGAGCGCACCTCGACGCGGCGGTAGGGGTCTACTTCGCCGGGGAACTCGAAGACTTCCGGCACCGGGCGGCGCGCCACGGTGATGATCGAGACCTGGGGCGGAGGGAAGGCGCCGAATCCCGGAGCTCGGCGCTGACAACCCAACACCGGCACGATCGCCGCGATTGCAATCCGGGCGAGGAAGACGGCGGCCGTGGAACGAATGAAAGGTGATCTCACGCAGGGTTCTCGGGGGCGACGAGCTGCGGTCCGGACTCCGGATACTAGCAGCGGCGGGCCCGGCGTCCCACTGGGGCGGGGCGAATTCGAATCCGCGGCGGGCGCGCGGGTCGTTGGTTGTGCGGCGAAGAATGTTGACGGTCGCCGCTGGGCGGCGACGGGCCATCCTCAGGCTCATCGTGAAGCGCGCGCAGCGCCGGGGTATCGAGGTCGTCGAACTGACCCTGATGCGCCGCCCACAGGTACGCGGCCACCGCCGCGAGCACCACCAGCAGCGCGAGCGGCACGATCACATACATGACGCTCATGTCGCGGCCCCACTCGCGATCGCCGCGATCTCGGCGGGCGCCGGCGCGGGCCGGGCGCGACGCGGCTCCTGATACGTGCGCCCCAGCCACGAAGCCAGCACCACGGTAAGCGACGAGGCCGGCATCAGGATCGCGGCGACCAGCGGATCGATCCGTCCGGCGATCGCGAGCGCCGCGCCGAGCAGGTTGTACACCAGCGAGAACGCGATGTTGCGATGAATCACTCCCAGGGTGCGCTCGCTGCCCTCCAGCAACTCGGTGAGTGAGGTGAGGTCGGGGCGCGAGAGAAAGACATCGGCCGCCGACAGACACGCCTCGGCGCCACCTCGCACCCCGATTCCCACCGTGGCGCGCGCGATGGCGGCCGCGTCGTTGACGCCGTCACCCACCATGACCACGGGACCCGAGGCGGAGGCCTGCTCGATCGCCCGGAGCTTCCGCTCCGGAGTCGCGCCGCCCTCTAGGTCTCGCGGATCGAATCCCAACCGTGCGCCGACCTCGCGCACCACCTCGGGGTGATCGCCGGAGAGCAGCCTGACCTTCCACCCGCGCGCCCGAATTGCGTTCAAGACTTCGAGCGCGTCGGGCCGGATCGGATCCCCGAACCCCGCTCGCGCGATCACCGCGCCATCCACCGCCACCCACACCGGAGTGAGCGCGTGAGCGACTGCCTCGCCGGCCACCATGTCGCGCGGCGCTGCGGGCGGTGTCGCGCCATCCGACGCGAGCCGCTCGCTCACGAATCGCGGTGAGCCGATCGCGAGGCGATGACCCGCGACGGCGCCCTCGATTCCACCTCCGGTGGTGGCCCGCACCTGGCTGGCCGGCGGCGCTTCGAGGCCGGGCCAGGCCTCGCGGAATCCGCTGGCGATCGGATGCGTCGAATGATGTTCGAGCGCCAGGATCAACGGCCGCGCCCATGCGGGGCCTTCCCAGCGCTCGAGCGACGTGCGGCCGAGCGTCACGGTGCCGGTCTTATCGAGGAACAACGTGGCGGGTCGCGCCAGGGCCTCGAGCGCGTCGCCGCCCTTGATCAGGATGCCGGCGCGCGCCGCTCGCCCGATCGCCACCGCCACCGCCAGCGGGGTCGCGAGCGCGAGCGCGCACGGGCAGGTAACGATGAGCAGCGCGATGGCGTGGTCCAGCGCGCGGCCGGGGGCGCGGCTCATCCACAGCGCGTAGGTGAGTCCGGCCAGCGCCAGCACTGCCGCCACGAATCCGGCCGCCAGGCGGTCGGCGGTCGCCACGACCGGCGCGCGCCGGCCGCCGCCGCGCTCGACTTCGGCGAGGATCAAGCCCAGCCGGCTCTCCTCGCCGGTTCGCGTGACGCGCACGCGCAGCGGCGCCGACCGATTGAGGGTCCCCGCCCACACCGGCTCGCCCGCGCCGACCGGGACCGGGCGTGATTCGCCGGTCAGCAGCGACAGGTCGATCTCGCTCTCGCCGGCGTCCACCACGCCGTCGGCGGCCAGAGTGTCGCCGGGGCGTACGGCCAGCAGCATGCCGGGGAGCAGCGCCTGTGCTGGAACGACCCGCTCGTTTCCATTCTCGACGACGCGCGCGCTCGCCGGAGCGAGCGCGTGAAGGAGCTCGGTCGAGTCGGCGGCGGTGCGTTGCGCCCGCTGCTGGAGGAAGCGGCCCAGCAGCAGCAGAAAGACCAACATGGCCACGCCGTCGAAATAGATCGGCCCCCGATCGGTGGCGGTGTTGACGGCGCCACGGCCGAATCCGATCGCCAGCGCCAGCGCGATGGGGACGTCCATGTGCAGCGTGCGCGTGCGGAGAGCCGCCCACGCCCCGCGGAAGAACACGTTGCCCGGATAGAGCAGCGCCGGCAGCGTCAGCAGCAGGCTCAGCCAGCGAAAATATCGCTGATCGGCGTGCTCCATGTGTCCGAACCAGCCGCTGTAGATCGCGGCCGCCAGCATCATGACGTTTCCGGCGATCGCGCCGGCCACGCCGATGCGCGCCAGCATCGCGCGGTCCTGCCGGTGGCGGATGCCATCGGCGCGCCCGCCACGGAATGGGTGCGGGCGATAGCCGAGCGTGTCGAGGAAGCGCGCGATGCTCGAGAGCGTGGCCGCGCGTGGGTCCCAGCGCAGCCGCACCAGTCCGCGGGTGGCCTCGAGCTCGGCGCGCGCGAGGCCCGGCACCACGCGCGGCAGGCGCTCCACCAGCCACACGCACGACGAGCAGTGAATCCCCTCGAGCTGCAGTCGCACCTCGGCGAGACCGTCGGAGCCGGTGCTCACGTGAAGTTCCTGGAACGCCGGATGATCGAACTCCTCGAAGCTCGCGCCGCTCGACTCCACCGCCGCCTGCCGCCGCTCGGCCATTCGGTAGTAGGCGGCAAGCCCGCTGTCGTGGATCACCTGCCAGGCCGTGGCGCAGCCCGCGCAGCAGAATTGCAACACGGCTTCGGGTTCGATGCGACCGCGTGGAACCGGCAGCCCGCAGTGAGTGCAATCGAGGGATGAGCGCGCGGAGATTTCCGCGCCGGCGGGAGGTTCAGCGGCCGGGGCGAGCGACATGTCCGGGCCCCGAGTGAGGCGAGAGGAAGCCGGGCGCCATGTGATCCATCGCCGGCATGGGGCGCAGCCGGTTGGCGACGGTGAGCAGCCCGAACAGCAACAGCAGCGTGGCGGTCAGCGCGGGCAGGCGCCGGCGCAGCGGCCCGAGCGCCGACTGGGCGGCCAGTCCCAGCCCGGCCATCACCGGCAACGTGCCGACCCAGAACGCCGCCATCACCGCGGCGCCAGCGATTGGTCTCGCGGTGCCGCCGGCCACCGCGACGTACGCGTAGAGCCAGCCACAGGGGATCAGCGTGGTGACCAGTCCCATCACCCATCCCCGCACCCAGTCCGGCTGACGACCGACCGCGCGGAGCGCGGCGGCGAGCCACTGCCTGAGCGCGGCGGGTGCCGCGGGCCTGCCGACCGGCCAGCCGAGAGTCGCCAGCAGTGAGACCCCTCCCCACGCGATCATGGCGAGTCCCGCGGCGAGCGCGGCGATTCGCCCGAGTCCCGCCAGCGCTCCCACGTGATCCACGCCGGCACCGATCGCGCCGGCGATGGCGCCGAGCGCCGCGTACGAGAGCAGCCGGCCGAAGCTGTAGGCGAGGTGCGGGCGGAACCGCGAGCGACTGTCTCCGGCGTAGAACGCCACGAATCCGCCGCACATTCCGGCGCAATGGGGGCTGCCGATCAGACTCGCGAGCAGCACGGCGACGGCGAGCGGCATCATCGCGACGCTCCGACGTCTCGCCGCAGATCGGCGGTGAACCGCTCGCCGCCGAGCCGGGCGTCCAAGCGGAACTCCCACAATCCCGCGTGGTGCAGCGGGACGACCGTGGTGGCGCGGCCGTCGGCGCCGGTCAGGAATGCAGCGCTCACCACCCGGCCAGCCTCGAGATTGTGGATCGCGGTGAGCGCGATTCGCGCATCGCGCAGCGGCCGGCCGTCGCGGTCGAACAGCGCGACGGTCAGCGGCGTGCCGGCGGCGCGATAGCGGCCCGGGGTCGCGTCCAGCCGCCAGCCGAGTGCGGAATCGTGGGCCGCCTGGGCCAGCGTCGAATCGAAGGCCACCGCCTTGCGGTAGTAGTCCGACTCGAGCGCCGCGGCGTTGGGATCCTGATTGGCCACGAACAGGATCCAGAAATTGGCGCCCACGGTGATCGCCAGCACGCCGGCGATCGCCAGCGGCCACAGCTTCGCGGGATTCATCGGCCCTCCTCGCGGCGCTCGTCCGCTGCCGGCTCCCCGGCCTCGCGTCCTTCGCCGGCGCGCGGGCCGGCCAGCTCGTAGCGCACGCGCTGCTCGAATCGCGCCCCGTCGCCGATTCGCAGCGTGACTTCGCGCTCCCCGTCACGGAACAGGCTGGGCGGCGACAACACGACCACCAGAGCGGTCGCCATGCCGCCGGCGGGCACCGGCTGCGGATCGATCGGAACGATCGCGTGCGCTCCGGGCGCGCCCTCGAGCGTGATGTGGTAGGCGCGATCGCGCCCGGCGCGATTCACCAGCTTCACGCGCAGTTGATTCATGACCTCGCCGTTGGGCTCGATGGTGTAAGGGCGACCCACGCCGCTCAGCACCGTGACGTCGGTATCGGGGCGGGCGAACAGCAGCGTCACGAACGCACCCGTCACCAGCAGCAGCGCGATCGGATAGAGCACGACCCGCGGTCGCAGCCAGTGGCGCGCGGCCCCTTCGAACTCGTCACGCGAGCCATAGCGGATCAGGCCCGGTGGCTTTCCGACCTGCGTCATCACGTGATCGCAGGCGTCCATGCACTGCGTGCAGTGGACGCATTCCATCTGCAGGCCTTCCCGGATGTCGATTCCGGTGGGGCAGGTCTCGACACACATGCGGCAGTCGACGCAATCGCCGAGCCCGGCGGCGCGATTCGCGACCCCTTTGCCGCGTGGCTCGCCGCGGCGCCGGTCGTAGCCGACGATCAGCGACTGGCGGTCGAGCAGCACGGACTGGAGTCGTCCGTAAGGGCACGCCACCAGGCAGGTCTGCTCCCGGAAGTACGCGAAGTCGAAGAAGATCAGCCCGGTGGTCGCCATCACCAGCGAGAAGGAAGTGCTGTGTTGCACCGGCGAGCGCACCAGCCAGTGACGCAGTTCTTCCCAGGGCACGAAATAGGCAAGGAAGGTGTGGGCGAGGACGAGCGCGAATCCGAGATAGATCACGTTCTTCGCGATCCGCCGCCAGTGAAGGTGGCCGCGCTCGCGATCGATTCGGCGCGAGCCGAGCCAGCCGCCCTCCAGCAGGCGCTCGACCGGCCGGAACAGAAATTCCAGATACACGGTCTGCGGGCAGGCCCAGCCGCACCACACGCGGCCGAGCAGCGCGGTCACCAGGAAGATGGTGATCGCCACTCCCATGAAGAGCAGCATGAAGAGCACGGTGTCGGTGGAGAGGAAGGTGGTGCCGAACAGAGTGAACTCGCGTCGCGGCAGATCGAGCAGCACCAGCGGACGTCCGTGAATGCGCGTGAGCGGGACCGCCATGAAGATCAGCATCAGCACCCACGCGGTGCCGCGCCGGGCGCGCAGCCAGCGGCCGGGCGAAGGGCGCGGCCGCAGCCAGCGGCGCGTGCCGTCGACGTTGAGCGTCGAGAGCACGCGTCCCGGAGCCTGGACCGGATCGGAAGTGCGGGGCATGTCGGAAGTCTCGTTTGCTCGATCGGGCGAGAGCATCGGCTCCCGCCTCGGGTCAGTGTGACGCGGCCGTGGATGCCGGGGGCTCCGGCGCCGAGAGTTTCTCGCCCTGCGGCGACTTGGGCTGCGGAGGCCGCGTGCCGTGCAGCGTCATGACGTAGGCCGCGACGTCGGCGATCTGCTCGGGCGACAATGTGGATCCCCAGGTGGGCATGCCCTTGTCGGGCACGCCGGTGGTGATGGTGTGCACGATCTCCATGGGCCGGTTGCCATGGAGCCAGTAGTCATCGGTGAGATTGGGGCCGATGTTGCCGCCACCGTCGGGCCGATGACAGGGCGAGCAGGTACTGGCGAAAGTGGCCTTGCCGGCGGCCAGCGCGCCGTCGTTTCGCGTCAGCCCCCAGATCGCGCTGTCGGTCAGCTCGAGCTTCGGCCGGGCGGCCTCGAGCGCCGCGGCTTTCTCGCCGGCGATCTTCATCTCGCGCTCGTAGTTCGCGATGCGGCCCGGGCCGGTGCCGACTCCCGGGATCACGTTGAGGAAATAGATCACCGAGAACACGATGGTCGCCCAGAACAGACCCACCCACCAGCGCGGCATGGGATTGTCGTATTCCTGGATGCCGTCGTAGTTGTGATCGAGAAGCCGATCCTGCTTCGGCTCG
Source organism: Candidatus Sulfotelmatobacter sp. (assembly GCA_035498555.1). Taxonomy (NCBI): domain Bacteria; kingdom Pseudomonadati; phylum Acidobacteriota; class Terriglobia; order Terriglobales; family Candidatus Korobacteraceae; genus Candidatus Sulfotelmatobacter; species Candidatus Sulfotelmatobacter sp. The sequence continues at coordinate 7,532 of DATKAB010000184.1, read as the reverse complement.
CGCCCGGGCTGGTCGTTCACTGCTTCGCTCCTTTGCGTTGAGGCGACGGCGGGTCCGAATCGAAAGGCAGGCGCGCGAGGTCCTCGAGCTCCTGTTTGCGTCGCGGTGACAGGACGCGCAGGAGGATGAGGAGGAAGGCGATCAGGAACAGCACCAGAGCGACTTCCGCGTAGCCGTGGAGCCCGGCGTGGCTGACGATGTCCGAGAGCTTCTCCATTAGTGCACCTCCGGGCTCGAAGGCGCGGTCGCGTCCGCCGACGCGGTGCTCGCGGCCTTGATGTCGGCGCCGAGTCGCTGCAGGTAGGCGACCAGCGCCACGATCTCCTTGCTCTCGAGATGCGCCGGCCCGCCTTCGTTCACGATCTCGACCGCGATGCTGTCGGCCTGCTCGCGCGCCATCGCCTCGCCGCGCTGGATCGCGCCGCCGTAGGGCACCCCGAGCATCGCCATGGCGTCGACGCGCCGCTGGATCCCATCGAAGGCGATCGAGTGCGTGAGCAATCCTGGATAGGGCGGCATGATCGAGCGGGGATTGACGGCGCGCGGATTCTCCATGTGGCGAACGTGCCAGAGATCGTTGTAGCGCCCGCCTTCACGCGCGAGATCCGGACCGATGCGCCGCGAGCCCCACAGGAACGGGTGGTCGTAGACCGATTCGCCCGGTTTCGAGTACTCGCCGTAGCGCTCGGTTTCGAAGCGGAACGGTCGGATCATCTGCGAGTGACAGTTGAAGCAGCCCTCGCGGATGTAGATGTCGCGCCCGGCCAGCTCGAGCGGCGTCAGCGGCTTGACCGAGGCGATGGTCGGAATGTTGTTGCGGATGAGAAACGTCGGCAGGATTTCGAACAGCGACGCCACCACCACCGCCACCACCACCCACACCGTGAAGGTGAGCGGCAGGCCCTCCCAGCGGCGATGCCAGCCGAGTCCCAGCAGACCGCCCTTCGCCGCCGCGGGCGGGTAGCGCTTCTCGAGCGGTGGCGCCTGCACCACCGGGTCTTCGAGATTCGCCGGCGCTTTCTTCCACGTCATCAGGATGTTCCAACCGAACATCACCATCCCGGCGATGTAGAGCGTGCCGCCCGCCGCGCGCATCCAGTACATGGGGATCAGCTTCATGGTGGTCTCGATGAAGTCCGGGAATTGGAGCCGTCCGGTGGAATCGAACGCGCGCCACATCAGGCCCTGGGTGAGCCCGGCCGAATAGATCGCGGTGGCGTAGAGGATCATGCCGAAGGTGGCGAACCAGAAGTGCGCCTCCGCCAGCTTCTTGCTGTAGAGCTCGGTATGGAACAGGCGCGGCAGCAGCCAGTAGATCATTCCGAACGTCAGGAACCCGTTCCAGCCCAGCGCCCCGGTGTGGACGTGCGCGATCACCCAGTCGGTGTAGTGCGCCAGCGCGTTGACGCTCTTGACCGACAGCATCGGCCCTTCGAATGTCGCCATCATGTAGGCGGTGACCGCGACCACGAAGAACTTGAGGATCGGGTCGTCCACCACCTTGTGCCAGGCGCCGCGCAGCGTGAGCAGGCCGTTGATGCCGCCGCCCCAGGACGGCATCCACAGCATCACCGAGAACACCATGCCGAGCGTGGACGCCCACTCCGGCAGCGCGGTGTAATGCAGATGATGCGGGCCGGCCCAGATGTACAGGAACACCAGCGTCCAGAAATGGATGATCGAGAGGCGGTAGGAGAACACCGGACGTTCGGCCGCCTTGGGCATGAAGTAGTACATGAGTCCGAGGAACGGCGTGGTCAGGAAGAACGCCACCGCGTTGTGGCCGTACCACCACTGCATGAAGGCATCCTGCGCGCCGGCGTAGATCGAGTAGCTCTTGAACAGTCCGACCGGCACCGAGAGGTTGTTGAAGATGTGCAGGATCGCGACGGTGACGATGCTCGCGATATAGAACCAGATCGCCACGTACAGGTGGCGCTCGCGGCGGCGGGCGATGGTGCCGAAGAAGTTGACCGCGAACACCACCCAGACCAGCGCGATCAGGATGTCGATCGGCCACTCCAGCTCGGCGTACTCCTTGGCCTGCGTGAAGCCGAGCGGCAGAGTGATCGCCGCGCACACGATGATGAACTGCCAGCCCCAGAAGTGGAGCCGACTCAGCAGGTCGGAGTACATGCGCGCCTTCAGCAGCCGTTGAGTCGAGTAATAAGCGCCGCAGAAGAACGCGTTGCCTGCGAATGCGAAAACCACTGCGTTGGTGTGGAGCGGACGGAGGCGGCCGAAGGTGAGGAAAGGCGGAACATTGACGGCGGGAAGGGCGAGCTGGAGGGCGATCAGCAGCCCGACCAGCATCCCGATCAGTCCCCAAACGAAGGTCGCAACCAGGAACTTCCTGACGACATCGTCGTCGTACCGGAAAGTCTCGAGCTGATCGTTCACGCGGTCTCCGGGTTACCGGTGCGGCACCCCGCCGCATTCCGGTGGCGGAGCGGTCTTCCGCAAGCCACGGGCCAGACGGATTCGCGCGGATTTCCACGACCGGCGCCCTCATTTCGTCGAGGCGCCCTGCCAGGAGGTCAGATCGCCTGCCAAGCTGACACCCGGTCCGACTGGCGGCCGCCCCGGGGCGATTCACCGCAGCGTCCACCGGCCGGCGGCGAGACGTGGCATCCTGACCGCGATGCTCTCTCGAACGACGCGAATCGGACTCTCGGTCGCCGGCTTCTGGGCCCTGTTCGGCGCCATCTCGGGGCTCCAGATCCAGATCAGCATGCTCGCCCACCATCATTCGTGGCTGGCGCTGATCGGCTATCAGACCCTGGTCTGGAGCGTGTGGACTGGGTACACGGCGGCGATCAGCGGGCTGTTGCGCGGGATTCCACTGCGGCCCGCGTCGCCGGTGCGGGTGGCGCTTCATTGCATCGTGGCGCTGGCGTTCGCGACGCTCCACACCGCGTTGTGGGTGGGCGCCGAGCTGTGGCTCAAGCCCTACGACTTCATGAATCCCACCGCGTTCATGCCCCGCTACCGCAAGGTCACGATTGGAGTTCTGCCGCTCGAACTGGTGCTCTATGGGCTGGTGGTGCTCGCTCACTACACCCGGGAGAGCGCCGAACGGGAGCGCGACCGCGAGCGCCGCGCCGCGCAACTCGAGACCTCGTTGGCTGAAGCGAGACTCCACGCGCTTCGCCTTCAGATTCAGCCGCACTTCCTCTTCAATACTCTGAACGCGATCAGCTCGCTGGTGCGCTGCGGCCAATCGGCCGAGGCGATCGGCATGATCGCCGGCCTCTCGGACCTGCTGCGCTACTCGCTCGATCGCGCCGACGGATCGCGCGTCCCGCTCGAGGACGAGGCCGGCATGGTCGAGCGATATTTCGACATCCAGCGGCTGCGCTTCGCGGACCGTCTTCAGGTCGAGCTCGATTTTCCGCCCGAGACGCGGCGCGCCGCGGTACCGGTGCTGCTGCTCCAACCGCTGGCCGAGAACACGATCCAGCACGGAATCGCGTCGCGTCGCGCGCCGGGGAGGGTGACGATGCGCGCGCGCCGGGCGGGCGACGAGCTGCGAATCGAGATCTTCAACACCGGCCGGCTCCATGGCCAGCGGCGAGAAGGCATCGGGCTTCGCTCCACCCGATCGCGGCTCCGACAGATGTACGGCGATCGCGCCCGGTTCGAGCTGCTCGAGGAGGATGGCGGAGTGATGGCGCGCGCCGTGATTCCGTGGAGCGAGGCGCCGTGAGCGAGCCATGGCGCGTGCTGATCGTGGACGACGAGCCGCTCGCCCGTCAGGCGATCCGACTCTTGCTGGCGGGCGATCCGGAGGCGACGGTGGTGGGAGAGTGCGCGGGCGCCGACGGCGCCGCCGAAGTCGAACGCACCCGGCCCGACATCCTGTTCCTCGACGTCCAGATGCCCGAGGTGGACGGCTTTGAGCTCCTCGACCAGATCGGGATCGATCGCGCTCCGGCCGTGGTGTTCGTCACCGCGCATTCCGACCACGCGCTGCGCGCGTTCGACGTCCATGCCATCGACTATCTGCTGAAGCCGATCTCGGACGAGCGGTTCGCGCACGCGCTGGCGCGCGCCAAGGCGCTTGCGATGCTCCGCCGCGCCGGCCAGCCGGGCAGCCCGCAGCTCGGCGCGCTGCTGCGCGAGCATTCGCGGGAGACGCGCCGCATCCTGGTGCGCGACCGCGGCCGCACTCACGTGATCGACGTGGACGCCATCGACTGGATCGGCGCCGCCGACTACTACGCCGAGATCCACGCCGGCGGCGAGACCCATTTGCTTCGCGAAACGCTGAACGAGCTGGCCGAGCGTCTCGATCCGCAGCGCTTCTTCCGCGTCCATCGCTCGGCCATCATCGCGCTCGATCGGGTGCGGGAGATTCACGCGCTCCAGCACGGCGACCGCGAGCTGCTACTGGCCGATGGGACGCGCGTGCGGCTGAGCCGCGCGCGCCGCGAGGAATTCGAGCGCCTGCTCGACCCCATCCGCCGCGCGCGCTGATCGCCAGGCGCCGCCCCCCGCCGGTTCGCCGCACCCCTCGAGCGGTTGGCTGCTCCTTCGTGGACGCGGCCTCGGGCAGGTTCGAAGGTGTGAGCGGCGGCGGCCGCGTGGCCGCGGCGCCACGGACCCGAAGAGGAGGACGTCATGAAGCTCATCGCCCTGTTCACCCTGATCGCGGGGCTCGCCGCCGCGACCGCGCAGGCGAAGCCCTACACGCGCAACGTCGCGATCGTGGTCTACGAGAACGCCGAGCCGCTCGACTGGACCGGTCCGTTCGAGGTCTACAACGACGCCGCCAACTTTGGCAGCGCCAACGGCGAGCCGGCATTCAGGGTCTACATCGTCTCGAAGAACAAGCAGCCTTTGAACGCGCAGGGTCTGTGGGTGGCGCCTTCGTACTCCATTCAGGACGCGCCCAGGCCCGACATCGTCGTGTTCCCGGGGGGGCCGTCGTCCAAGATCTACGACGATCCCGAGTTCTTTGCCTGGGCGAAGAAAGCTTCGGTCGAGGCCGAGATCGCCCAGTCGGTGTGCACCGGCGCGTTCGTGCTTGGCAAGGCGGGTCTGCTCGACGGCCTCGAAGTGACTACCTTCCATGGCGCGATCGACGACCTGCAGCGCAACTACCCGAAGGCCGCCGTCAAACGCGGCCGCCGCTTCGTGGACAACGGCCACGTGGTGACCACCGCCGGGATCTCGGCCGGGATCGACGGCTCGCTGCACGTGGTGGCCCGGCTGCTCGGCCGGCGCGTGGCCGATCAGGTCGCGACCTACATGGAGTACGCGTGGTCGCCGGAGGCTTCACTGGCCACCAACTATTCGTACTTCAATCCCAGCACCGACGATCGCGGACGACTGGCGCAGAGCGGCGACATCCAGTACGACGAGAAGCGCTACGCCGAAGCCGAGCAGATCTACCGCAGCATCCTGGCGCGGGACGGCGCGAACCGCGACGCGTGGGGGAGTCTCGGCCGCACGCTCGGCGCGCAGGGGAAGCATGCCGAGGCGGCCGACGCGATCGTGCGCAGCGCCGAAGGGACGAAGGATCACATGACCGGCTGGACCTACTACCAGGCGGCCGCCGAATACGCGCAGGCGGGCAAGAAGGACCAGGCGATCGCGACGCTCGAGAAGGCCTTCGACAGCGGGTTCAATGGCCGCTCGCGGGTCGCGAACGATCCCGAGTTCGCCTCGATCATGAACGAGCCACGCGTTCAGCACCTGCTGGCCGTGAAGCCCTGAGTCGATCGCATCGCGCATCGCGCGATTGACGGGCGCGCGCGCTGCGATCATGGTGGCGGGCATGAGCCGCACGCTCGTGCTCGCCGCGCTGTTCCTGTGCGCCATGGGGTTCCGAGCGCGCCCCGCGTGCGCTTCGAACGCCGGGCGTGCGGTTCCCGCGGCGCCGCCCGACTCCATCTGCACCTACGCGCGCTGCGCGCTGGCGGTGGTCCCGGCCTGGAACGGCCTTGACGTCGTGCGCGGCGAGCAGGAACAACGCGTCACGCGGTTGGGATTCTTCTGGACGCGCGACCTGAGCCCGATGTTCGCGGGTCAGCCGCAGGCGCTCGAGTTCGCGAAACGCGCCGTCACGACGCGGCGCACCGCCGCGGTGTTCACCGATGCCGGACTCGCGCTGCTGGCCGGCGCGCTGGTGGGTGGGCTCGCCGATCCGGACCACGCCTCGACCTATCGAAGCGTGGCGATCGGCGGGGCGTTCACGTTCGCGATCGGCGTGCCGCTCCAATTCTCGGCCGACGGGCACCTGAGTCGCGCGGTGTGGTGGTACAACACGCAGTTCGCGAGGTGAATTCGCGGGCCGACGCTCCCGCACGACCGGGCTAGTCTTCACGCGCCATGCGCGACTCCGAGCCCGCCGCACCCGAACTGGCCGCCGGCCGCGAAGCCCTCGCCCGAGGCGAATGGGAAGCGGCGCGGGAGTGCTTCCAACGGGCGGGGGACGCTTCCGGAGGTGCCGAGGCCTTCGACGGGCTGGCCTCCGCCTGCAGCGTGATGGCCGACGGAAACGGCGCGATTGCGGCGCGAGAACGCGCCTTCGCGCTCTATCGGCCTCCGCGCCCCCGGGTGCCGCCGGCGCGGTGTTCTCGGACGGCGCCCGGCCCGGATCGACGCCGTTACTTCCCCAGCCGGCAGATGAATCCCCAGCCGCCTCCTAGCTCGCTCACCGCCAGCAGCAGGTCGTTGCGCCCCTTCCTGAGCGGCAGGTAGAGGGTGTCGTTCTCGGGATTCACGATACCGAGGAAGCGCGGATCGCGAAATGCTTGAGCGCTCCGGCCACGCCATAGAATTCTGCCGTTCAGGAAGACGCTCACGTCGTCGCTGTAGCCGATCTCGAGCTTCCTCACCTGATCGCGATCGGAGTCGATGAAAGTGCGCGCGTAGACCACGCGCATCCCCGGCTGGGGCCGGAGCCGGGTCGAAAAATCGCTCTGGAACGTGACGCGGAGATGCGGGGCCTGCCGATAGCGATAGAGCGCCACCAGGCCGGGCGGCTCCGCCTGGACATCCTGCCAGAGCATCGTGTCGCTCTCGGCTCTCGAGGGGGCGCGCTCGAGGTCGCGCGAAAGAGCGTCGTACGAGGGCGAGATCTTCCAGCTCGTGAGCGTGCCGGCCGGCATCGGCGGCAGATGGCGCTGCCACGGAGCGTCCGGTGTGGCGCGGTATTCGACCTTCGAGAAGTAGGTGTCGCCGGTGAGCACGTAGATCGCCACCTGTCCCTTCTCGACCCCGCTCTTCAGGTCGTCCATCACCAGCGCCGGCCTGGTCATGTCGCCGACGAACAGGCTCGCCTGCGCGCCCGTCACCGCGAGCCGCAGGTGGAACCACTCGCTCCTGGGAATGTCCACGGCGCCGGTGAATCCCGGCCCGTTGTAGAGCTGCCAGTTGGCGCCGGAGTTGAGCACCGGCGTGTACTGGATCGCGTCGGGCTCGCCGGATTCGTGTGGCCGCAGGTAGACCCGCTCGCCGTTGACGCCGTCGTCGCCGAGGCGGAAGTCGAAGCCGAAGAATCCGCGCTTCGAGGGTGGAACCGCCAC
>DATKAB010000183.1 GCA_035498555.1 Candidatus Sulfotelmatobacter sp. | reverse complement strand
GGTGTCGGCCCTCAAGGTTCCTACCACGGCGGTGTTCTCGGATCGCACCTGGCCGAACGACGAGACCTGGGCCGACAACGCGAAGGATCTTGGGCTTCAGCGCATTCCCAAGCTGAATCCGGTGAGGATCGCGGGTTGCGGCCACTTCGTGATGCTCGATCGTCCCGACGAGCTGGCGCGGGTGATCGCGCACGCCGCCGAGAGCGCGAGCGAGCCGGTTGCGGTCGCCGCGGCGAGCCGCTCCTCGCGTTGACCCGGTGCCGGGTTTCGGCGCCGCCCGCGACCTGCCAGGCTTCTCCCCGCAGCGGAAGGCGATGGAGTTCGCCGGAAACCGCCCACACCGGGCTGATGACTCCTACCGAAATGGTGGGAGTTTCGTGGACACGCGCGAAAAGGTCGAGGCGTTCCTGCCGGTGGTGGACCGTGCGGTGGGCGAGGGGCTGGCGACCGTCGAGCGGGTCGCGGTCCGCTTCTACCGCGGTCAGCGCCCCGGCACCTGATCGAGGCTGTCGGGCGGGAACGCGCCGGGCGGCGGCGTTCCGACCTGGAAGCGGAAGCTCTTCCCGCGAATGAACGGCAGATCCATCATTTCGAGCTGCGCGCGCCGCAAGGAATCCATCAGCGCGTACGAGCTGGTATAGCCTTCGAGCTTCCGGAACCGCGCTCCGTCCGGGCTGGTCACGACGAACGCCGGAAGGGTTTCGACGCCGAAGCGGGCGCGCAGCTCCCGCGCCCCGGGATCGGGAGAGACCAGCGGGCCCTCGACGCGCACCGGTGCGAACTGGGCCTGGATCCGTTGTGCCAGCGCCGGATCTGCGAACACCTCGCGTTCGGCGCGGCGGGAGTCCTTGCTCGCCGGGTCGGTGAACACGTAGAGCACCGGCTTGCCGGTGGGCGTGGCGCGGCCCGCGGCCGGGGCCGGCGTCCAGCTCACCAGGTCGGGCCGGTCTTCGGGATGAGCTTCGTACCAGATCCCGACTCCGAGACGCGCGAGCAGCAGCGTCGCCGCCACGACCAGCAGCGCGAGCGGCGTGCGCCGGGTGGGGCCGCCGCGCTCACTCCGAGGCATACGAGATCTCCCGCGCGTTGATCAGCAACACCGCGACGGCCAGACACAGGCTGATGGTCGAGAGGTACGACACCCACTCGAACCACGGCACCGAGTCGAGGCCGTGGACGGCCTCCAGCGAGATCTGCGGGGCCACGAAGCGAATGATCTCCTGTCCTGCGCGCGTCACCGACTCGTGCCGGGTGAACTGGCCCATCGCCTGCAGGACCTGTCCGCTGATGAAGGACAGGATGATGGCGGCGACGTCGCCGATCCCGGAGATCAGCGATGAGAAGAGCACCAGCACACTGAGCGTGGCGAGCGCCGGCAGCACCTGGTCGCCGAAGCTGAACAGGACGTCGGCGAGATCGGGAGCGGCGCCGCGCGCGAGCAGGATCAAGGACGCGAGCGCGATCTGGGCCGCGACCAGCCCTGCGATCGCCGCGGCGATCGCGAGCCACCGGCTGGTGACGTATTCCCAGCGCCGGACCGGCCGCGCGAACAGGAGTTGCATCACGCCCGAGCTGGTCTCCTGGCCGATCAGGCCGGCGCCGAGCAGGAATGCGTACAACGTTCCGCTCTGGATCGCGTGCAGGCCGATCTGCGGAAAGAACAGCATGAACATCAGCGGAAACGCGAACACCGCGGCGACCAGCACCAGTCGGATCGGGCTGGTGAAGCGCTGGCGCAGCGCGGTGACGAACAGCGTGGCGTTCACGACGTGCCTCCCGCCGGCGGAGCACCTGCGGCGCCGGACGGCGACTCGAACAACCTCTCGAGCCGACCGCCTTCGGGCGCGGCCTCGACGATCGGAACGCCGGCGCCGAGCAGCGCCTGCAGCAATCGCGTGGCGCCGGCATCGTCGGCGACGCTGAAGCGCGCGGTCGGCGGCGCGACGCTCGCGAGCGCGGCGCCGGCCTGCGCGGCGGCCGCGGCCAGCCGCGCCTGGTCGATGCCGGCGGCGCCGCCCGCCCAGCGCACCGCCAGCACGCGCCGCAGCTCGGCGCCGGCGCTCACGGTCTCGATCGACTGCACCTGTCCGCCGCGCACGAACGCCACGCGATCGCACAGCCGCTCGACCTCGTCGAGCTGGTGCGAGTTGATGATCACGGTGGCGCCGGTGGACTTGAGTTCGAGCAGCAGGCGCCGGAACAGCATCACGCCGGCGGGATCCACCCCCGAGATCGGCTCGTCGAGGAACACGAAGCGCGGCGTCCCGAGCAGCGCCTGAGCGAGCCCGAGCCGCTGCAGCATGCCGCGCGAGTAGCGGCGGATCGCCTGCCGGCCGGCCGAGGGATCGAGCCCGACCCGCTCGAGCGCGGCCTGGCATTCGGTGGCGCGCGAAGCGGGATCGAGCTCGGCCAGCGCGTGGTGGTAGGCGAGGAAATCGAGCCCGGTCATCCAGCGATCGAGCACCAGCCGCTCGGGCAGGTAGCCGGTCTGGCGGCGCACCGCGAGGTCGTCGGGCGGATGGCCATCGAGAGCGATCTCGCCCGAATCGTGGCGCAGCAGCCCGAGCAGGCAGCCGAGCAGCGTGGTCTTCCCGGCGCCGTTCGGGCCGATGATGCCGAACGTCTCGCCGGGCCGGATCTCGAGCGAGACGCGATCCAGCGCGCGCACGCTTCCGGCGCGAAAGGTCTTGCTGACGTCCGCCACTCGTATCGCGGTCAAACGGCCTCCCTAACCGGCACTAGATAATGCATTCGCGCCGGGGCCGCCAGCCGTTCCCCGGCGCGTTCTGCGATCTACGGCGATCGGGCCGCCGCGGTTGCGCGGCTCAGTAGCGGTCGAGGTCGTGGCCGACGCTGACCGCCCCGCGGAACCCGCCCGAGCGAATGCCGGTGATCAGCTGCTCGTCGCTCGCCCCCATCCGCACGATGTGGATCAAGACGAGGTGTTTCGGTTTCGCGCGGGCCGCGATCGCGCCCAGCTCGCGATCCGAGGTGTGAAAGGTCCGCATGTAGCGCGGCCAGTCTTCTCCGCCGGGACGGTCCTCGGGTTTCAGGAGGGCCGCCGGATAGACTTCGTGCAACAGCAGGTCCACCCCCTTGGCCGCCGACTCGATCTCGGCGCACGGCGCGGTGTCCCCCGAGATGACGATCGACTTGCCTGGCGCGTCGATGCGGTAGCCGAACGCGGTTTTCCACGTGCCGTGCTTCACGGGAATCGCGCGGATCCGCACCCCGGCCGAGTCGTAGACCACGCCGGCGCGAATCTCGTGAACCTCGACTCGCTGGCCACCCGGAGTCTCGTGCTCGAGCCCCTGGGTGCGGATCGCGATGTCTTCCTTCCACGCCTCGAGAATCGAACGAGTCATCGCCGCGGTACCCGGCGGGCCATAGATCGGCAGCGGCTTCGTCCTGCGCATGACCCACGAGGTGAGGATCACGTCGGGGAGCCCGAGGGTGTGATCGCTGTGCAGGTGAGTGAGAAACACCGCCGTGATCGGACCGTTCCGCACCGGCAGCCCGGCGGCGTTCATCTGTCGCATGACGCCCGCGCCGGCGTCGAACAGGAAGAGGCGCGCACCGACCGCGACCGCGAACGCCGGGCCCTGCGCGTGCGCGTCGGGAAACGGCATGCCGGTGCCGAGCAGGATCACCGCCGCGCTCTCGGCTCGCGCAGCGGAGGGCGCGCACGCCGCCGGACGCGGCGAAGCCGCGACGGCGAGCAGGGCCGCGAGCCAGGCGAATCGCATGCGCGCGACGCTCAACGCTTGAGCTCGTCCTTCACGGTGACGCATCGTGCCAAGCGCGGAGGAAGTGCGCAACGGCGATTTGCAGCGTCACATGAAGACCCGCACGCCGGTCGCCTTGAACGAGGCGTAGACCTCGCGCCCGGGAGCCAGGCGCAGGCGGTCCACCGCTGCGCGGGTGAGGTCGGCCACCAGCGGCGGGCGACTGGCGAGGCTCACGCGAATCCGCTCGCCGCCGGGCGGCTCGGGCTGCAGATCCTCGACGCGCCCGGGCAGCACGTTCTGAGCACTGCCCTCGGGAAGCTCGAGCGAAATCGTGATTTCGCGCGGGTCGACGACCGCGAACACCTCGCCCTCGAGCTCGGTGGGCGCGGCCGCGATCTCGCCGTTCTCGACCGCCAGGATCGCCACGCTCCCCTCGCCGACTGCGCGCACGCGGGCGCGGAACAGATTGGTGCCGAGGAACTCGGCGATGTAGCGCGAGCGCGGCCGGTGCATCAGCTCGTCGCGGCGGCCGAGCTGGGTGATCCGCCCGCTCTCGAGCACCGCGATCTGCTCGCCGAACGCCAGCGCTTCGGCCGGGCTGTGGGTCACGAACAGGCTCACGCACGGCAGCTCGTCGAGCAGGCGGCGCAGCTCGGCACGGATCGAGCGCCGGCTCTTGAGATCGAGCGCGGCGAGCGGCTCATCGAGCAGCAGCAGCGCGGGCTCCAGCACCAGCGCGCGCGCCAGCGCCACGCGCTGCTGCTGGCCGCCCGAGAGCTGCGCCGGGTGGTGCCCGGCCAGCTCCGCGAGCCCCATGCGCTGGAGCGCTGCGCGGGTCCGCTCGCCGAGCTCGTCGCCGGCGACGCCGCGCGCGCGCAGGCCGAAGGCCACGTTCTCGCGCGCGGTGAGGTGCGGAAACAGCGCGTAGTCCTGGGGAACGTAGCCCACCCGTCGCGCCTCGGCGGGCACGTGCGCGCTCTCGGCCGTGTCGTCGAGCACCGCGCCTTCGAGCACGATTTTGCCCGAATCGGGCGCGAAGATGCCCGCGATCAGGCGCAGCAAGGTGGACTTGCCCGACCCGCTCTCGCCGACCAGCACCAGCACGCCGCGGTCGGCGGTGGCAAGCTCGACGTCGAGCGCGAAGCTACCGAGCTGCTTCTTGACCTGAATCTGGAGCATCGTGGCGATTCCAGAACCAGCCCGCGGGCGCCGCGCGCAATCCCAGCAGAAGCCCGAAGGACATGAGCAGCAGCAGCACCGAAAGCGCCACCGCGGCGTCGAGATCGGACTGCAGCGCGACGTAGACCGCGAGCGGCATGGTCTGCGTGGTGCCGGGAAGGTTCCCGGCGAACGTGATGGTGGCGCCGAACTCCCCGAGCGCGCGGGCCGCGCTCATCGCCAGGCCGGCGAGCAGCGTGGGGCGCGCGAGCGGCAGCATCACGCGGAAGAAGCGCTCCCGCTCGCCGGCGCCGAGCGTGGCGGCGACGTCGGTCAGGCGACGATCGACGCCCGCGAAACCGGCGCGTGCCGGCGCCACGAAGAAGGGCGCCGCCATGAACACCTGCGCAACGATCACCCCGAGCGTGGTGAACGGTAGCGTGATTCCGGCCAGCGACAGCGCGTGGCCGGCGAGCCCGGCGCGGCCGAACGCCATCAGCAGCGCGAAGCCCGCCACCGTGGGGGGCAGCACCATCGGCAGATCCACCAGCACCTCGATGGCGCGCTTGCCGGGGAAACGGCGCGTGGCCAGCAGGTAGGCGGCCGGTGTGCCGAGCAAGGCCACCACGGCGGTGGCGGCGACGCTGGAGAGGAGGCTCAGGCGCAGCGCCTGCAGCACGTGGGGCGAGCCGAGATGCCGGGCCAGGTCGGCGATCGGCACGCGCGCGAGCAATCCGAGCAGCGGGAGTGCCAGGAACAGCAGCAGCAGCAGCGTCGCGCCCAGGGCCCAGGCCGAGAACGCGGCGTTGGCGGCTCGCGGTTCGCGCCGGGCGTCCGGCCCGATCACGGGCGCGCGACGCCGGCGGCAATCATTCCATGGCGCTCGAGCGTCTTCTGGCCCGCCGGTGAAATCGCCAGCGCCACGAACGCGCGGGCCAGCTCCGGCGAAGCGGCGGTTGAGAGCGCCGCGATTGGGTAGGTGGCGAGCACGTTCGACGAATCGGGGATCGCGATCGTGCGCGTGCTTTTCGCCACGCTCTGGGTCACGTCGGAGTGATAGACGATGCCGGCGTCGGCTTCGTTCAATGCCACCTTGCTGGCCACCGACTTCACGTTCTCTTCTTCCGAGGCGAGGTTCTTGAGCACGCGATCCGAGAAATCGGCGCCGAAGCCCGGCTCGGCCGAGAGCTTCTTCAAGACCTCTCGGGAGTAACGCCCGACCGGAACGGTCTCGGCGCCGAGCACCAGCTTGATTCCGGGCTTGGCCAGATCCTGGAGCCGGTCGAGGTGTGCGGGGTTGGACCTGGGGATCACCAGCACCAGCCGGTTGCGTGCGAATACCAGCGGCTCGCCGGCGACGCGTCCCGCCCGAACCATTCGCCCCATCCACGCCGTATCGGCCGAGGCGAACACGTCGGCCGGCGCGCCGGACTCGATCTGCGCTACGAGCTGCTGCGATCCGGCGAGATTCAACTGCACGGTGCATCCGGCGTGCGCCTTGTCGAACTGCTTTGCCAGGTCATCGAAGGCTTCCGAGAGCGACGCGGCGGCGAACACGTGCAGCGTGACCGGGGCGGGGGCGCCGGCGACCGGCAGGGGCGCGACGCTCAGCGCGACCAGTGCCATCGCGAGGCACGCACGTAGTGAGCGCATGACGGGGATTCTCCGCGGGCTGCGCGCGTGATCGCGCGCCCGCGCATCTTGCCCTCGCGCGGCGGGCCGCGGCAAGCGCGGCCGCCGGAGCAAACGAAACGGCCCCAAGCTTGCGCCCGGGGCCGCTCGGAAGTCCGTCGCGGACTACTTGAGGGCCAGCTCCTTCATGGCCTTCGCGATGCGGAACTTGAGCACGGTCTTGGCCGGAATCTTGATGGGCTCGCCGGTTTGCGGATTGCGGCCCATGCGCGCCTTACGCTTCACGACCACGAGCTTGCCGACGCCGGGGAACACGAAGCCGTTCCGCGCCTGCTTCGCTGCGAGCATCGCGAGCTCCTCGAGGATCGAGACGCTCGTCTTCTTCTTGAGATCGAACTTGTTCGCGAGGTGTCCCGCGATCTGCGACTTCGTCATCATCTTGGCCATCTGCTCATCCTTTCGCTGAGGCCTTGATCATCTGCGCCCGGCCGCGTGGCCATCCTTGCGTTTCAAGGGAGGAGGGCGCCCAAATCGGACGGACACGAGTCGCGTGTCCTGGCCGCCGCTCTGTATAGCAAGCGCGCCCGCGATTTCAAAGGGCTTTTTTGAGGCGACCCCATTTTTCGCCAGTCCTGGCGCGGGCCAAAATCAAGCATTTTCCGGGCCGCGTCAGGAGCGGGTGAAATCCACCTCGGCGAGGAGCGCAGCCGCCTCCGCGAAAGTCGGCGCGTGCGGTCGGGCGCCGCGACCCGCTCAGCGCTCGCGGACGATGCTGCGCGAGCGGACCCCGAGCGCGGATTCGACGCGCGCGAAGTAGACCCCGGCGGGGACCGAGCGCCCGCTCTGGTCGCGCCCGTCCCAGTTCAGCGTGTGGCGTCCGGCCGCGAGCGGGCCCGACTCGAGCGCGCGAATCCGCCGGCCCGTGAGGTCGTAGATCCCCGCGTCGATTCCGGTTGGCGAAGGCAGCTCAAGCGTCATCCGAACTTCGCCGCGGCTCGGATTGGGCGCCGGCGCCTCCAGCGCGAGCCGGCTGGCGGCGGGCGGTGAAGGCTCCACTGCCACGGGCAGCGCCGCGAGATCGAGCCGCCACTGCGAGCGCCCATGGGTGGCGGCGATCAGCTGCTTCACGCCGCCCGTGTCGTAGAGCGAGAGATCGGCGACCGAGGTGATCGGGAGCCCGATGCCGAGCGGAAACCAGATCGCGCCCAGGTTGTGCGTCGTGTAGACCCCGATGTCGGTGGCGAGGTAGAGGGTGCCGGGATCTTCCGGATCCACCACCAGGTCGTTGGCGGGGGCATCGGGCAGGTTGCTCGAAACCGAGGCCCAGGTGGCGCCGAGGTCGGCGCTGCGGAAGACGTGGGGCAGCGGATCGTCCTGCCCGAAGCCCGAGAGCGTGACGTAGATCACCTGCCGGTTGGACCGATCCGGCGTCACGCGCGTGATGTAGCGCACCGGCAGCCCGGCCTGAATGTTGTTCCAGGTGACTCCGGCATCGGGCGAATACCAGACACGGCCGTCGTCGGTGCCGGCCAGGTAGAGATTGGTGTCGGCGGGCGAGATGGCGAGCGTCGAGAGCGTGCCGTAGCCGAGGCTCGACACCGGATTGGTGCTGAGATCGCCGCTCACCACCGAGTAGTTCACTCCGCCGTTCACGCTCTTGTAGACGCGCTGGCTGCCGGCGAGCAGGACATTCGGATTCTTGGGGCTCATCGCGATCGGGCTGTTCCAGTTGTACCGATCCGACGAGCTGAAGCCGGTGGGCCCGCCGAACGACGCGCCGCCGTTGGTCGAACGTCGCGGGCCCGTGCCGCTGCAGCAGTTCTGGTATTCGGCGTAGACGATGTTGGGATTGGCGGGGCTGATCAGGCACTGGAAGCCGTCGCCGCCGAGAATGATGCCCCAGGCGTTCGGGCTCCCCGAGGTGATCGAGGTGCTGTTGTCCTGGGCACCGCCCATCAGGCGGCTCGAGTTCGAGGGGTCCACCGTGCCGGCGTAGAACTGGGTGATCGGCGTATCGAGCGACTGCGTCCAGACCGTGCCGCCGTTGGTGGAGTAGTAGAAGCCGCCGTCGTTGCCGAGGTAGATGCGGTCCGAGTCGACCGGGTCGATCCACATGGCGTGCTCGTCCACGTGCGTCGCGCCCAGCACGCTCGAGAAGTTGACGCCGCCGTTGGTGGAGAGCAGCAGATCCTGGCCGAGGCAGAAGACGCGCTCGGGCTGGGTTGGATCCACCGCCAGGTCGCCGAAGTACCAGGAGAAGCCGCCGAAGGCGTTGACGAACTGGGCGCCGGTGTCGCGGCGCACCCAGGTGACGCCGCCGTCGAGGCTGCGATAAACGCCGACTCCGGAGTAGCCGCCGATCGCGCCGCTCGTCACCTGCGCGAAGATCACCGACGGCGCGAATTTCGGAATCGAGAGCCCGATCCGGCCGAGGTTGTCGTCGGGCGTTGGCAGCCCGCCGGCGAGCTTCACCCAGGTGTCGCCGCCGTTGGCGCTGCGCCAGATGCCGCACTCCGGGCCGAAGGCGCGCCGATAGGTGTAACGGCGTACGCGCTCCCAGGTGGCGCAGTAGACGGTCTCGGGATGCGCGGGATTGATCACCACGTCGCAGGCGCCGGTCGAGTCGCTCACGAACAGCACCTTCGACCAGTGCGCACCTCGATCGAGACTGCGATACACGCCGCGATCGGGGCCGGTACTGAACTGCGTGCCCATTGCCGCCACGAAGATGCGCGTCGAATCGAACGGGTCGACCGCCACGCGCGCGATGCGCGCGGTCTCGGCGAGGCCCAGCGAGGTCCACGACTGGCCTCCGTCCTCGCTGCGGAACAATCCGGCGCCGTCGTAGTTGTCGATGGCGCCGTTGGACTCGCCGGTGCCGGCGTAGATGACGTTGCTGTTGGAGGGATCGAGTGTCAGCGAGCCGATCGAGTACACGCCCCACAGGTCGAAGATCGGCGTCCAGTTGACGCCGAAGTTGGTGGATTTGAAGATCCCGCCGGCCGCGGCGCCGAAGTAGACCGGGTTGCCGCCCGGTGCCGCCGTGATCGCCGCGATGCGCCCGCCGATGTTGTACGGGCCGGCGGGCGTCCAGAGGAGGCCGGCCTCGGCCTGGGCGCCCTTCTGCGCCTCGCGATCGGCGCGCGCCTGATCGAGCGCTTCGTCCACTTTCTTCTGCGGGATGGCGTCGAACGGGTAGGCGCGCTGGAAGAAGAACCAGTCGCTGGGGGCGTGCTCGGTCTCTCCACGAGCTTCCGCGCCCCGCTCGAAGCGAGAGCCGGTCGAGGGCGCGGCCGCGATCGCGGCGAGCACGATCAGGGCGGCGAACTGGATGGAGCGATCGGGGTGCAAGGAGCGGTTCACGGGGTGTCGGAGGTCGTGGCGAACGTGGTCTTTCTGATCTTTCTGATGGTACCGCCCCGCTCAGCGCCGCGCGAGCGGGATCACGAGTTTCAGGGCGCTCAGCTCGGCCGAGAACGCGCAGACCTTCACGTCCACCAACCCGTGCCGCAGCGCGGCGCCACGCACCATGTCCTCCTTGATGTGGGGCTGGCCCTTCGGCCATACGACCCAGATGGCGCCGTTACGCCGAATCGCGGCCTCCAGCTTCGCGAGCCGCGCCAGCTCGCGCTCGGAATCGACTCGCATGACCACCAGATCGGCCCCGCGCACCGAAGCGGCCGGCGCGCGTCCGACCCGCTCGCGCAGCTCGGCCAGGAAGCGGCCCTGATCATCCAGCCCGATCACGGCGACGGCCATCTCGGGCCTGACACCCAGCTTGTCGATCAGCGGCTTGCCCGAGTAGCCGGCGGACCCGGCTCCACCGGGTGCCCGCGCGGGGCTCGCTCTTGGCCGAGCCCTAGATTTCGGCCGGCTCGGCATCGGTCTGCTCGGCGTCGTCTTCGATCGGCGCATCGAGGGCGTGCAGTGCCGGGGCGTGGGCCAGCGCTCGAGCGAGCGGCGCGCGCAGCGCGCGTGGAGCGACGGCGCCGAGCGTGACCTCCCGCGCGCCCACGAACGCGGCCAGCGAGCGCGCGGCCTCGGCCACGCCGGCCAGCGCGGCGTCGCGATCGACCGCCTGCCAGCGGGCGGCGGGTGGCGGCTCGCCCCTCGCGAACCACGGCTCGAAGTGAACCGCCTTCAGCTCGAGCCGCGACTCGGCGCGATGGGTCTTGAGATCGGCGCGGCCGATCAACTGGCCGTCGTGAAGGATGGGCAGCGAGTAGTAGCCGAAGCGGCGCTTGTGGGACGGCACGTAGACCTCGATGGTGTAGTCGAAGCCGAACAGCCGCTCGGTTCGCTCGCGATGCCACAGGAACGAGTCGAACGGCGAGAGGAAGGTGGTCCCTCGCGAGGCCGCTCGGCGCCGCGCGGCGCGCTCCAGCGCCTCGAGATCTCCCTGCCGCACGAACCAGCGGCGTGCAATGCCTTCGATCGCGACCTCGACCACCGTGCCGGCGCGCAGCGCCTTCTTAAGAGCGGCGCGGCGATCGTTGGTCGAATGGCGTGGAAACGTCATGTAGCGACTGAGGTCGGTCTCGGTGGCGGCGCCCATCGCGTCGAGCGAGCGGTCGAGGTGCCAGTCGAAGAACTTCTCCCGCGAAAACGGGGGCCGGGCGAGCGCATCGGGCAGCAACCGTTCGGTGAGATCGAAACGCTTCTGAAAGTGCTTTCGGGAATGAGACGTGATCACGCCGCTCATCCAGAGGAAGTCGAGCGCGTGCGCCGCCGGCTTCCAATTCCACCAGCCGGCCGAGCGCTTCTTCTGCGGCTGATCGAAATCGGCGCTGCCGAGCGGTCCGCGCTCGCGGATCGCGGCTTCGACCTTCTTGAGCATCGGGCCATGTTTGCGGAGGAACTTGCTCCATGCGCGATTGCGCGTGTGGTAGTCGAGCATCGGCCGCCGCCAGGCCGGAAAGTCCTCGGTCGGCACGATGCACGCGGCGTGCGCCCAGTACTCGAACAGCAGCCGCCTGTGATAGACGATCCGATCGAAGCGGTCGCGATCGTGTGGACCGAACCGGCTCCACAGCGTGATGCGGTGGGCGCGATCCACCACGTTGATGGAATCGAGCTGGAGCCCGCCGACGCCGCGCACCAGGCTCACGGCGCTGGCCGGGGTCAGGCGCCGCGCGCGCGGCCGATCGAGCTGCTGTCGCTCGAGGAACAACGCGGCCGCGGCGCGCAGCGGGAAGCGCGGCGCGCTCATGCGCGTGCGTCCCCGGGCGCCGGGTGGGCGCGCCCGAGCAGCTCGACCAAATGGAGCAGCTCGGCCTTCTCGCCGCGTTCGGCGGCGCCGCGCTTCATGTGCATCAGACAGCCGGGATTGGACGCCACCACCACGTCGGGTCTGACGCGCGCGATCGAATCGAGCTTGGGGCCGAGCTGCGCGTCGGCCATCTCGGGATGCGACAGGTTGTAGACGCCGGCGCTGCCGCAGCACCAGTCCGAGTTCGGCAGCTCGATGAACTCGACGCCAGGCAGCGCGCGCAGCAGCTGGCGCGGCGCCGAGCGCACCTTCTGAGCGTGAGCGAGATGGCAGGCGTCGTGATAGGTGACGCGCAGTGCACGGTCGCGCCGCGGTGGAGCGGTCGCCGGCAGGCCGACCTCCGCCAGCACTTCGGACACGTCGCGAACCTTGCTCGAGAAGCTCGCCGCCCGCCCGGCGGCCGGATCGTCGTGGAGCAGGTGGCCGGATTCGCGGAGCGCCGCCCCACAGCCCGCCGAATGCGAGACGATCGCGTCCACGTTGGCATCGAACGCCGCGACGTTGCGGCGCGCGAGCGATCTGGCATCGTCGCGCAGCCCGGCGTGCGCTTGCAGCGCCCCGCAGCAGGTCTGCGCGCGGGGGACCGAGACCTCGCAGCCGGCGAGCACCAGCAGCCGCACGGTCTCGTGGTGAATGCGGGGGAAGAGCGCCTCCATCACGCACGAGGTGTGGAACGCCACGCGGCGCTTCGGAGCGCCCGCTGGACGGAAGACCAGCGCCTCGGCGCGGCGTTCGAGCCGCGCGCCGGCCGGAAGCCTGGGCTCGACGCTCTCGAGTGCGCGCTCGCGGCGCGGAAGGATGCGCGGCGTCATCTCGAGCCCCTGGCTCGCGAAGCGCGGCATCGCCCGGCGCGCGGCGGGCGTCGCGAGCAGTGCCCCGAGCGGGCCGCTCTGGCCGAGCGACAGGAGCGTGGCCGCGGAGCTCACGCGGGCCGGACTCGGCAGCACGTGGCGCAGCACGAAATGGCCGAGCATGCGGAGCGGCGACGCCGCGTGGCCGGATTCGGAGGCACGGCGCGTGAGTTGGGCGCGCGTCTGCTCGAGCAATTGCCCGTAGGGAACGCCGGCCGGGCATACGGTCTCGCAGGCGCGACAATCCAGGCAATTGTCGAGATGGGTGACCAGCGGATCGCTCGGGGCGATGCGACCTTCGGACAGCCCGCGCATGAGATAGAGCCGCCCGCGCGGCGAGTCGGGCTCGATCTTGAGCGTGCGATAGGTCGGACACGCGGTGAGACACAGCCCGCAGTGGATGCAGGTCTGGAGATCCGCGGCCGGCGGCGGATCCTGGCCGTCGAACCAGCCGGGGCGCGAGGCGGGAGAGGGGGCGGGAAGCAT